>JBKGYM010000016.1:0-15598 GCA_046546115.1 Candidatus Woesearchaeota archaeon | reverse complement strand
GGTGATTGAAAAAATCACATGCCAAAGGATTCAGAATTGAGTTATCCCGAAAGCATCAGAGAATTGCCTGATCTGCTTGAATTCCGCTATATACTTGAGCCCTTTATCAGTTATCATATATACTTTGGAACCATTACCTGCATCTTTTTCGGCTATCATCCCTTTAGCCTGAAGATTTCTAATATATTCTTGCATCTTGTTATGAGAAAGGTTAGACTTATAGAGCAGATGAGTGGGTTTGATCACACCCCCTTTGTTCTGGATGGCCTTCAACATATCATATATGATCTCTATCTTGGTCCGCCTTCTTGAACTCATTCTCTGAACACCATCACATATGTTATAAGGAGCATCGTGAATGCGATTGCCTGAAAGACATGCCCTAACACAAACATCTTCTTCTCAAAGAAGAAAGTGAACATAAAAGATATCTGAGCAAGGAAAAGCAGTGAAAAACCCACGAGGGAGTTCAACATTATCTTCTTTCTCTTCTCTATGTACTCGAAGATATAATATACTGCGACGGTCCCAGCGAACACTGCCAATGTCGTCTGGAAGAGAAGGAATGACCATATGCTGAATGCACTCACGATGAAAATAAAATAAGACAAAAGAAAAATCACTCTCCTATCAATTATCTCAAGCAATGTCACAATCAATATCAAGAACCCAAGGAGCAGTATGAACCTATGGGCCAGATTACCAAAAATATTCACAAACTCTACGAATGTGAATTCTCGTAGAAGCATATCCAATGCAGGATAACTCTCTCCGCTCAACCTGTTATAAGCAAACAGGTCAGCAAATATCTTGACAATATATGATGTAGAAATAAGGAAGAAAGATACAGAGAAATACAAGAAAGATCTCTCTTTGAGAGTCAGATAAATCCTATACGACGCAAAAGCCAATACGAAAGCCACAATGACACTGATCGCTTGTAGAGCTGCATCCAACCCAAAAAACCATGATGGACTATATATCATAACTGACATCAACAATCCCTTCAGTTCAAAGGGTAAGAAACACTCTTTAAAAGCTTTGTTCATCCTTGTTCTATATGATCAGAGTTTGGAAGCGACAACAATGAGCTTTGGTGATCTCTCCACCTCAAAATCATGCATCTCCTGATCACCAAAATAAGCCTCAATGTGAAACCCATGCGAGACCAACCAGTTCTCAAGCCTTTTCTTTGTCAAGATGAAATGAAGCTCCGTAAAACTCTTGACATGGTGTCCTGCCTTATCATATATATCTACAAGATATTTGAGGATATCCTCATCAAAAATTTTCATATGTCGTGACATATAGTATCTCTCTTCTTTCATCATAAGAGGCAATTTAGAGAAATCATAGAATTCCTCCTTAAGAACCTTATTATAGTTGAATACTTCAATTATGACTATTCCACCAGGAATGAGAAGATCATAAGATGACTTCAGGACTTCTCCAAGATTATCCTGATTAGCATGTTGCGCAAGCTGGTTATCCATCAACAACAATGCATCATAACGTTCAGGAAAACCTCGATGCTCAGATGGCTTATATTCTGGAATAGAAGAATCGATGATCTCAATCATCGGAGAATCCTGGATTTTTTCAATAGCACGAGTGTAAAGGCCATAGTCCTTCTCAAGACCTACACCATGATCCAAGCGGCCCATCAGTGACAGCAATCTATCTCCAGAGAAGCACTTTGATTCCAGAATGCTCTTCACAACATAACGTGAAAATATATAATCAAAAAGAATCTTCTCTTTATATAATTGCCTTGTCCAATCCTTCGCGGAATCAATCACTTGCCTCAACGAACAAGAGAAAGATCCATCAGTAGAGAGCATACTTGAGAAATGTATCACATGTTTAAAAAATTAGCCATATCAATTTCCGGGATGCTCCAAATTTTTTGAATGCCTGGGGCGGTAGATGATATAGATGAACATAAAAAGCATAGAGAGCATCAAGACAAAGACCAGGACATTGAAAAGGATCTCAGACATGAACGCCCCATAAATAGATGAAGGAAAAAGTATCAATGAGAGGGTCCCTGGTGCAAATGTCCATGTGCCTTCTTGGAAAGCCAGTTCATGGAATGAACGGAAGAGCCAATCAAAACCGAATGACGTAAGCAACCAGATAAGAAGAAGTGATACAGAACAAACAGCAATCACATATACTTGAAGTTTCATGAAGAAGATTCTTGCCTTCCTCCACGCTTCCTTGTCTTTACGTAAGAATAGCGCTATTATGAAACTGGAAGTCAGAAGGACGAAAAGAGTGAAAGATATGAGATATGCAGCCTTCAGACCCATGATGAACTCTTTCACATCTTCCAGATGTCTGATCTCAGCATCATCAAGTCCCTTATCCGCAAAGACAGGATTCTCATCATCCAACGTGGTGATCTCACCATTAAGATATGCCACAATCTCTGCAGACTTCTGAGTGGGGTGTTCAACTTCCTCCTCGACACCATGTTCCTCATAGAATTCACTGAAAAAAGTCCTATCATAGAGCACATTGAAAAAAGAGCTTGTATATATCATCACAGACAGCGATATTATCAAGAGAGCAAAGAGCCCTTTCGGCACGCTCAGTCTTATTTTCATACAATTGATGTATCCTATAGGTTTAAAAAACTTTTCAGAAAAGTAGAGCTACCATGCCCAAAAACAATAATGTCAACAAGCATATCAACACAGGCAGGTTCATAGGTATAGTGAAAGGTGCATCTTTTCTTGACTTGTTCTTAGACATATAAGAGATTATAAGTATCATGCCTACAAGCACTCCGCCGAAGAGTGAACCTGTAACTGACATAACATCAACAAAACCTGCAAAATTCCTTATGGAGAGGAATATGAGAAAAGGTATGCCACACGCAAGGAACCAAGAAAATGTTTTTGGCATATTATAGTCAAGACTGAATACATTCTTCTGGGCAAAACCCATCGCGAGAAAAGAAGTCGTCACAGAGAACAATATAAAGATATTGCCTGCTATTATCGCTATGGGACCTAAAGCATCCTCCATGCCAAGTATGCCCAACTCTTGAGTATCAGGACCCATCACACCCACGATGGCAATAGAGAATATTATGTATAATATGGCAGGCACCAACACACCCAATATCAACACAAGGGGAGCATACTTCACCCTCTTGTGAAGCATCCGTATGGCTTCTGGTATGGCATTGAAACCCATCAATGCGAAGAACACTCCCCCATAAGGTATGTGCAATGTCGTCAATGAGAATTGTCCAAGATTAGAAGAGTCTATGCTCCGGAACGAGAGACCGAAGATAAAGACTATCGTCAGTATGATGAATGCAGTGATGACAAGCTCAAAATCTTCTATTATATTCAATCCTTTCAGGATCATAAGGGACATGAGGATGAAGAAGATAGAACTGTACAACAAAGGATCAGCAAATATCCCTTGTAATTCAAAAATGTGAGACAAGAGGCTTATCACTGCATCACCCGATGCAATATAATAAGAGATCAACGAACCATAAGCAGCAAGCAGCATAGCAATGAACATAATAGATTTACCATTTGAACCTAAGTACATCCCCACAAGCCCAGGCAATTGATGTTCACCCTCATAACGCAGTATGATCTCACCAAGATTAAGGTATGTATACATGAAAAATGCGACAATAAGAATGATGACAAGCAGACCCGTCAGGAATCCTGCTTCCGCCATGAGATAAGGGACACCAAGAATACCAGCACCGATAATAGAACCCACTAACGTAAAAATGGCGCCTGTAATATGAAAAATCTTCAATTTAGTAGATGTCTGAGGATCCATAAGACATCATTTCTTCTTTCTTGGGCGTTTTGTGCTGGGTTTCTGTTTCGCTTTTGCGCTGGATGCGCTTTTCGCCTTTTTCTTTCCAGACTTCTTCGCAGAATTACCCACCTTATTTTTCTTATTCATCAGCTTATTGAAACCAGACTGGGTCGAGAAATATTTTGCGCTCCGATTCACTCTTGTGACAGCCTTATGTGTCTTAGTGAATATCTTTATGATCCTGGAACCACGTGACAGTTTTGTCAATCGGAAAGCAGAACCAAGAGGGATTACAGCTATTATATCCAACCAGCTTGTCTTCAGGAAATTCTTTAGATCCTCTGATTTCCGGTATATCACTACAAGGTCTATAGTAAATATGATTATGATCAGATAATCAGCGAATTGTAACATGTCAGCAAGATCGGGGTACGGACGTAGATCAAAAAAACTCTCTAAGACAAGTATGACAATCACCATGGCCACTGCAACAAACACAATTATGTCCCAGACATTCTCCATATGCTCACGCTCACCGGGTGACGGGAGATCCGAATCACTTTCCTGATCATATTCTGAGAGATATTCAAAAACCATCTTCAGTGAAACAGTTATTGCCGCTGCAGACACGAAGACTGCCAGATTGAAAAGAATCTGGAAGAGCCCATCGAATAGGAAAAAATTACTGGTTGAGAAATCCACAATCACATCGGAAGCGACAATGAAGACTGCTGATGATATAAGAAAATTCATCTTCTCTTTCTCAGAGATGTTAATGAGCCCAACAAATGCACCAAGAATCACAAGGACAGGTAATCTCGCTTCTTCTAACCCACCTATGAAATCAAAGACACCACTGAACAAAGATATAAGAACACCGAAAATGAAAAATATCATACCTAGTTTCCTGAATGACAAAAAAACACCTCTTTTATTCATCACAGGGTTGTGAATTTATATATTTTTCGGAGAAAGTCTCCATAGTCCAAAAAATAATGAATCATCTTGAATCCTCAAGCACAAAAATAGAGACTTCCCAGCGTCATCCACCATATCACACAACAGATGAACACCCAGAAATACACAAGATTACCTAGTCTCTGAGGCACCATCGGAAGATTCTAATTCAAGCAATCTTCTTTTCACACTGAGATCCTTTTCAGCCGTTGATCCCATGAATCCCCCGATTCCCTTTTTGGCAACTACTCTATGGCAAGGGATAATCAGCGGCAATGGATTCTTTGAGATAGCATTGCCAACTGCTCTTGGATTGCCCAAAGAAAATTTTTCAGAAAGAGCAGAATAAGAGATAGTTTCAGAATATCCAACATGCCTGCATGCTTCCCACACACATCTCTGGAATGCAGAAGGAGAGAAATATTCTATGTGGATGGGCAGAGACGAGAGATCAGTCTTTTCTCCAGAAAAATATCTCAGAAAAAGAGAGCGCCATCTAAAATCTTTCCTTATAATAGCATTTGGTCTCATCGACTCGGGAACAGACAGAGAGAAACCAGTCAATATTATTCTAGAGTCTTCCAAAAAAAATATCCTGAAAGGGATATCTTTTGATGAAACATCATCATAGAAAATCTGCTCCATATCATCCTTCTCTGTCATCCTTTAACTTGAAATAAAGCCTTCTATTGTTCTTCCCGCGGTTCTCTGCCTTGAGAAACTCAATATCACCAATCTCAGAGAGGTTTTTGACATGAGTGCCTCCACATGGCTGCTTGTCAAAACCAGTTATCTCGACAATCCTGACCTCCTGAACAGAATCAGGTAAACCTTTTGCCAATTTCATCATACTGGGATCTTCCTCCATGTCAGACTTCTCCACAAAATATGTCTTGACAGGATTTTCTCCCGCCATTATCCGATTAGATTTATCAACAAGATCCTTGAGGTAGTCCTTATCAAAATGCTCTGTATCGAAATCAATACGTATCTTCTCCATTGTCTTCTGATTCCCGTGAATCTTTGCACCTAGTTCCTGTGAAATCACACCTGAAACTACATGAGCTGCTGTGTGTGAACGCATTAGCTTATATCTCCTTTCCCAATCTATGCTGCCATGTACCTTGTCTCCTGTCTTCAACATATCATAAGACGAATCCTTGGGCTTAACCTCATGACTTACATCGTCTTTGATCTTCGCTACGAAAACAACCTCGAACTCCCTTCCATCATCTGTGACGAGAGTACCTGTGTCATGCAACTGGCCTCCTGCATTAGGATAGAAGGCGGTCTTATCAAGCACCACAAACTTACCATCCATCACCGATATAACTTCTGCGTCGAATTCTTTAATGTAAGAGTCATTCAAGTAAAGCAGATTATCATATGACATAAATATCCCTCACTAAAATCTTGAAATCAAATAATTGAAAAAAAAATAAAATCAATTGACTGGTTTTACATCAATTGTTGATGTCACGGTCTGTTGATAGGTATATTCAAGGTCTATTGTTATCTGATCAGAATATGAAGAGCTTGCATCAGATACGTCCAACGAGCAAGATACAGATCTGCCTGTATCACCTATCCGGACACTACCTTCTGTTCCTGAAAGCGTTGAGCAATCAGTCCCTGCAGGACCATCAACCTTCACAAGGACCTCATTCTCTGTGGCGTCATTACCACAACTTCCTCCTCTTGAATAGACTTTGCCGACACCTTTATGCTCTACACGGAAATTGAAACTGATTTTATCGCTTCCTCTTGGAGATTGCTTGAAAGAAGTGACCTGGACAGGCCCAGCTGAATTATAATATGTCTTCTCATCATTAGCCTTACACACGTCGCCAGGTTTATCACGTGATACGTCCTCCTTGATACATAACTCCGAGACGACTTCTGTACCATAGGAATAACAGGCTTGAGCCTGGACAGGAACATCAGATATCACTGTAGATAACTCATCAGAATATTCCAAAGGGCCAAACTCCATATAATCTTCACCGCCTTCAAAAAGACTACCGTCAACATCCAATCTGGTAGGCTGAAGATCCGTATTCAGATTACTGGTGAGATCTGAAGAACTAGTCCCATATGTTTCGGGATTCAGACCACGGATCTTCACCTCAAATTCATCCTGAGGCACAGGATATTCACCATTATTCCTTATATCCAAACCTATAAAGAAAGGGGTATCATCATACACCTCGTCTGGAGGGTTGTCATTGTCAAAACTTATTGAAAGGCTTTCTGTGCCTCCCCTGTAAGGATTAGTCCTGTCTTCGCTATCATCACCATCACCTTCACAAGCAGCAACAAAGAACATCATGGCGACAACAATCGTGATCATAAAATACTTTTTCATGGGAATGACCTCCTATAAAATGACGCTTTAATGATATAATACAATACCATGGTTAATGTACAGCATATTTCATTTATATAATTAACGATATCACTCTTGTGCCATATTAACAAGTGTCACAGTTTTTTTCTCGTTCGTGTGATATCCATATCTCAATTTTATGTCCATCTGAGTGGTGTATGCAGAATCTGCTTCCAGCCGATCAAGGGGGAACCTACATACAAACTCTCCTGTACCATCATAAAGCCTTAATGGTTCGTCCGTCGTTGATGATGGAGAGCACTCGCCTTGCGGGAGCCCTGTGACACTGACATCTGCAGCGATCCTGTCTTTTTCGTCATATTCAGGGTTCAAACAACGTCCATCAGATATGACACCATTGCCCCCGAATTCCTTCAATACATTACCACCACCTCTATCAGAGACCTTGATGGAAAAGATGAGCTCATTTGAGGTCGCTGTCTGAGTTATGCTGTCCACCTGTAATGGCGCATTCTGATCATCAATACTTACGTCACCAACCAAGCATGCTTGATCAGAGGACCTACTCCTTGGATCAGGATCGACACATATCGTTGCAGTCGCATGAGTCTCATAATAATAGCATGCGTTCAACACGAGAGAGATTGGATACTCTTTCCGCCTGTCGGAAGGAAATTTCACCTCATCAGCGATGAAGCTTTTCTGTACAGAATCACCCTCCGGGTAAGAAGAACTCACACCCTGCAATCTGTCGAATTGGTCCCCGCCATCCCATCTCCTATTCCTCAATATAGACGGGTCGTAACCTGTGAGATATAATCTGCCATACAGAGATTCAAGCTCAGATTGAGGAAAATCCCCTTTGTTCTGTATATCGACAGCGACCTCAAAGTTTGCATTAGTGTTTAGACCCTCATCGACATAAAATGTATTTGAAGGTACTCCCTCGACAAAAGATACTTGAACGCCATAGGATGAAGATGAGGAACCACCATCATCACTGCCAGAGGAAGTAGATATACCTTCCTGAGGAATACATGAAGACAACAGGAACACAAAGATCAATAAAATAATAAAACGTTCATCCATAATATACACCTTCACTCTAATCATATCTTGACAACACTGTAAGATCCTTTTCTATGCTCTGGAGATAACCATAATCCAATCTTATACTTATCGGGGTGCTGAATGTCCCAAGATCATAAGGCACTTCCTCTGTTATTCTACAACTTATGTAATCTCTCTGGTGCGAAAGATCGAATTGGTTAGGAGAATCCGTATGAGACTGGCAGGTTATTGACCCCTCTGATAAACGATATTTTGATAAAGCAATCTCAGAGATGTCAATCACACCAAAATCCTCAGAAGCCAGCTCCGAAGTGCAGATGCGTTCTGAAGAACCAGGCCTCAGCACAGTGCCGCTGGCTGCATTACGTACATAGATATCAAAATTAAAATTGATACCGTCACTCCCCGTTGTCGCCCTTGAATCCACCTGATCAATGACAACCGGCGCGCCTTGACCTTGGCCCCCACTTATAGAAGACATGGTACACGGTTTGCTTGAAGCATCAGAGTTAATGTTCGTATCGATGCACATTGTGCCTTCAAATCTGGTTCCGTATTCATAACATGCATTGATCTTTATGGTGGTTGAGGTCTGATCCACATTCTGCATCCGAGTGTCTTTGGTCCTCATCTTAACCTCAGTCACCTTGTCTTCACCCCTGAAAGCACCATCATCACCGCTCAAAGCGAATTCTTTGATATCATCTTGATTCTCCAACTCAAACATCTGTTTCTCAAAAGAGAAATCCAGATAACCTTCTGCAATATCTACAGCGCCCTTGTTCTCTATCCTGAGTTGCATGCTATACTCCTCATCTTCCATCACTTTTGAAGGTGTGGTCCCGGGTATAAAATCCATCTTGACACCATCTGTCCCTGTAACACCATCTTCACCAGTAGCAGTATAATATCCAGAATCACAAGAGGCCAGAAATAATGCCAATCCAAACATGATTAATATTGTTGATATCTTCACCATACGCAGACCCCATCAAAACATCCATCGCCACATTCGATATCTTCATAGACAATCCGGTTTGTCTGGTCGTCACAGTAATATTCTCTTAGTGTATCTTCATCTAAGCAACGATCACGCAACTCTTCTCTGAATTCAGTTCCGCCATCAACCTCCATTAGACCAGTGGATGAGCCCCTTGCCCGTATATCATCTCCATCAGATTCACACTCTTGTTCTTCATCTTCAGAATCCTCTTCTGAGGTATCTTGCAAATCTTCTATTGTTGTCTCCTCCCTTTTTTGGACAGTATTGTAATCTATACCATCATACAGCACGACAGAACATTCTACAATGTCACCGTCATCGAATTCTTCAAGATCCATGCTAGCAGAACATGACCAATGGCCATCCTCATCAGAATCACAGGCACCAGACACATCATTCTCTTCATCCTGGTTACGGTTCCTGAAGGTGAAAACAGGAGTCTCCAGGTCATCGCCATCTTCATCCAGGGCTTCAGCATAACATGTCAATCTGTCATCATCCTGCTCAAGAGAACCAAAATATAGACCCTCCTCGGTGAGCTTTGGAGGATTATTGTCTATCGTGCGCGATACCATATCAAAATCAGATTCACCATCAGTCACAGCATCAACCCTGAAAAGAACGACATCACCCCTCTCTATATCGTCAGAGATCTCTTCAAGAGAATCCCTGAAGGTATATCCGAAACCATCCGAGGTTCGTTGCATAGGGAACTCCTCATAATCCGGGACAACTTCAGATGAAAGTTCATCAGCTTTCCGATGCCTCAATGTTAACGTTGCAGAATCAATATCTTTGGATCTGCTAGTCACTTCTATGGATGGCTTGGAATTCAATGAGATCAAAGAAGGTTTTATCGTGACGCGAAAATCCTGAGTTGAATCGCGCACATTAAGATTAAGACGCTCTCTCATAGAATAATCAAACGTGATGTGTGGGAAAATATTCAATTCAATTGGATCCAATCTACTTCTTTCAGCAAAAAGAGACTCTGGATCAAAGCTGAGGAAACATTGGAATGATTGAGGTTCAAACCTCTCTGAAAAACTCTCCGGCTCAAGACGTGCAGAGAGGTGCTCAATCCCTTCATCAACCATCGTATAATTAGTGAAGTATTCATCATGCTGTTCATCATCAGCGACAAAGTCGATAGGACTATCACAGTCTTCAAGCACCACTCCTTCTGGCATCATGATGGTGAAAGATTTGAGTTCTTCTATCGCACCACCCCACCGGTCGTTGATAGAGAAACCGAGCGTGGCATGAGAATCTCCCCTTGAACTCACTAATATGGGAAAATCCTGTGCTCCAACGCCCACTTCCACAGGAGAATAAGTGTTCTGCGCAGTGAACTTATTCTGGATATCTGTCAGACGTCCAGGATCAGACCTTCTTAATGCAAGATAAGCCTCCTCATCCATGAAAGGGATTGTGAAATATGCCATTGTCTCAAAACTGAACTCTGAGCTTAACTCAACGCGATGAGAGCCAGTAGAATCACCATCGATTGTACCGGCAGGGAACTCACAGCGGAATGTCCTGGACATCTTCTCATCTATTATATAATTATCAGAGGGTGAGAGAAAGCCTTCGACAGATGAAGAATCACGCTCAGGAGACTCATATCTGCAACTCATAGAAGCATCTATGATCCTGTCCTCACCGGGCGCATCACCTGAAATAACACCCCACACAGTCACAGGGTCCCGGGACGAATATCTTGATCTGGTAGGCTCGACATCCTCAAGAAAAATACCAATATCCTCATCTGCATGCTGATCGACTTCAGAAGCGTAACTTGTGCCCATAGCTCTCTGTATGGTCTGACTGTATTCATCCATGCCAGCATCCGTTGTCTCCTTAGCGCCTGTGAAAATATTCTGCATACCAGCAATGACTCCTTGTGTCCCACCCATCGAATAGAAGATTGGAAGCATGAATAGCACAGCAGCAAATAAGGTCAAGCCAGTCAACACCAGGATTGTGCCTCCGCCAAGTCCATGGGGCATAGGATGATGATACTTCCACAGATTGTATGCAGCCTTGATCAGCCATCCAATGATAGGTATGAAGACCATCAATCTCATGATCATAGGATCAGGAGGCTTTGTCTGTTGATATTCTATATCCATGGTAATCACTTATATTAAATCTTCCTTGCTGTCACATTTATTCATTGTAGATTGCCGCTTCTAGTCCGATGGCCTCGAAATCATTCAATGGTTGTATCTCCACTGTATTACGTCCTTCTCTTAGCACTTCGTGTCTTATTGTCCTAGAAAATCCATTTTCTCGCGTATTCAGGAAATATTTCACAGAATTTACTAGGACATAAGCCTCTTTGAAACTTTCATCATCCTGTAGCTCTAAAGAGAGCTTCATGGCACGGTCTCCTGATTTCAAAGATTCATGATCCTTTTCAGAGAGATGGAAAGAATAACGAGGATTATCAACATCCCCTAGGGATGCAGTGATCTCGCCGAGACTTATTGTATAATCGCCTTCAGCAGAGATGAAGCTTATCGTGTTCTCCTTTTCCAATAGTTCAGGATTGAAGTTCACCCTGTTCAAAGTGTTGCAGTCAGGGATGGATGAGAAAACACTCTGCCCGTTCATATTGATAGAGAGCTGTCCAACAGTCTCCTTGTTGCAAGTGGGTGAGAATGTAAGTCTTGTGGAATCTATATTGTCAAGAACCTCATCATCCAAGAAGAATTTGTGCGAACTTTCCAGATCTTCGGGCTCATAGAACTCTCCAGCGATATTAAGGCCACGTATCCTGTATGTCGTAGAACTCCAGAAACTGAAACCCGGCAAAGATGAAGTGAGAGTCAATGTATTATTCCCCCTAAGCTGTTCTTCAGGCAAGGTGATGGGATCAATAGGGCCTTCATCAAGTGAAGCCATGAAAATCTCATCACCATTCAGAGATATCTTCAGGTCTCCTTCCGGTTCAGGACCTACATCAAATGTCAACAAGACCTTTACAGCATCCTTTACAGATGGCATTGTGAATTCAATCTTCTCACTTGAATCCGAGAACCAGCTCCGATCAACTATAAAAGGGTTCTCCTCGGCAAGAACCGAAGAATATGTCGATTCTTTCAGAGTGAATGATGGTAAAGAATATTCAAAATCTTCCTCGGGAGACCTGACAAGTTTTCCCGGGTTCTCTTCAAGAAGAACGGTCTCTAATCGACCATCCTGAGAATCATCAGATCCCGAGGAGGATTGGTCGCCTTCAAGAAGCTCTTCTCTTTCTGCAGGCGGTACAAAGAGTATATACAAGATCATTAGAAGGCCAAGAAGGGCAATCAGGTTAGATGCCGATGATGCATCTTTCTGTGAGCGCTTGCTTGAGAAGAATGATGTCCTTGCACAGCATGATTTAGAATGATTGCCACAAATTATCCTATCAAAGTCCTTTCCTGAGCTCAGATTCATCTATATTTCTTTTGTCAGAGGTATATTTATAAGTTTTGGTTTTCCACTTAACAAGGAACACGAGTTATACTCAAAGTGGTGATCCTATGAGAATCATGAAGAAAGATTTCAGAAAAGGTAATGTAAGATTAGAGATACAGAACAAAGATGATCTTTGGTATCTCTCTTATGTGATAGAGAGTGGCGATATAGTGGGAGCAAGAACAGAAAGGAAGATCAAGATAGGGGATGAAGGAGACAGGAAAGCAAAAGTTACAAGGAAAAAATTATGGCTCGAGATAATATGTGAAAGAGTCGAATTCTCAAAGACATCCAGCAGCCTACGTATCAATGGAAAGATAAGAGAAGGGAAAGAAGATATCGCTGCAGGAGATTACCACAGCCTCGATATCGCCGAAGGAAGCCTTGTCACGATAAACAAGAAAGATGGTGTGTTCCTGAGATATCAGAAAGAGAAGATAGAAGAAGCATCAAAGAATGCACCTACCAACACATTAGTATGCTCTGTCGATAGAGGTGAAGCGACCATCGCAAGGCTCAAGAATTATGGTTATGAGATTGTGGCGGTCATGAAAGGCGAAGTGCAGAAGAAAGATTTTGATGAGAACATAAAAAAGGAATTCTTCAGAGAACTCGCCGAGAAGATAAAAGAGATGGTATCCAGAGAGAAATTTTCAACTATTGTGATCGGAACAATACCATTCTGGTCAGAGAAAGTAAAACACGAGATAAACGATCTGCTCAAAAATGCTGACGCGAAGGTCATCTATACCATATGCAGCTCATCAGGAGAGAACGGGATAAAGGAGATGATGTCTAAAGAAGAAGTCAAGAATGCATTGAAAGAAGAGAGGTTTGCTGTTGAAGCGAGCATGGTCAATAGTCTTCTCAGCGAGATATCCAAGTCAGGAAATGTAGAATACGGAATCAACGAAGTCAAGACAGCAAGCTCCATCGGCGCGGTAGATAAGCTCCTGATAACAGATGGATTGATCATGGGAAAGAGAGAAGAGGATACTTTCCAGAATATAGAAGAGATAATGAAAGCGACAGACAATAATAATGGTAAGATAATAATAGTGTCCTCGGAGCATGAAGGAGGCAAACAATTAGAAGGGTTAGGTGGAATCGCTGCTTTCACAAGGTTCAAAGTATGATCAGGCAAAAGACAAAAACAGGAACACCATCCCAGACAGATAAGAAAAAATAAACTTGCGATGATTACCGCAAAACATTTAAAGTAATTTTCTTATCTTCTTTCATACTTGATAAGTCATGAACACCTTTAGTAATCCACGAGGGATGAAAAAGAGCAAGTTATTTATATGAGCTTTCCTTAATGAAGGAAAGGGTGGATGGAAACTTCTGCTATAAGGAGGCGGACAGATTATGATTGTAAAAGACGAGTTTTTGAACAAATTGAGGCGATATTTCTCGCTTAACCTATACGAGGTAAAGATTTGGGCAGCACTGCTTTCCAGAGGTGTTTCCACAGCAGGTGAATTGTCCGACATCGCTAATGTCCCGAGATCAAGGAGTTATGATGTTCTTGAATCATTAGAGAAGAAAGGTTTTGTTGTGATGAAACTTGGGAAACCTATAAAGTACATCGCCGTTCCACCCACAGAGGTTCTTGAAAGAGTCAAGAAAAATATGAGACAAGAAGCAGAAGAGAAAGTGGGCTTACTGAACGAACTGAAAGATACCGAACTCCTGAACGAGCTGAACACACTGCACTCAAAAGGTGTGGATCTGATTGAGCCTACAGAACTTTCAGGAAGCCTCAGAGGAAGGCATAATCTATACAACCACCTCGAACTCACAATAAGGAATGCTGAAGAATCTGTCGTATTGCTTACCACGACACCTGGATTCATAAGGAAGGTCGAAGGACTGAAAGCAACTTTTGAAGAACTGAACAAAAGAGGTGTGGAGATAAAGGTCGCTGCACCAATCACCCATGAAGCCATGAGTGCGGTCAAGGATCTCGATAACATTGCAGAAGTCAGGCATACAGACGTACACACCGGTAGGTTCTGCATTGTTGATGGTAAAGAACTCATTTTCATGGTCATGAATGATCAGGACGTCCATCCTACATACGACGTGGGTGTATGGGTGAACACACCGTTCTTCGCAAACTCATTGAAGCAGCTTTTTGAGCTAGCTTGGAGTGAGATGGAGAAAGTTGGAGATAAGGCTCCAATGAGTAAGAAAGAAGAAGCAGAGATGGAAGAAGAACTGAAAGAGAATGGCATGGATAAAGAAGATTCAGAGTGATCATCTATGCCAGAAGACATAGCATCCATAGCAAAGAATTCTAAATCCATAGGTACAGATACTATGGAGACTCTTGATAGAGTTGTTTTTGATGCATCACTTAAACCTGAAGAAGAAGATTCAAGGATAAATGATTTCTTGTTCAAGCTTGATATGTATGAATCCCATCTCAAGAATAAAGAGAGTTTTTCAAATTATATTAGAGATGATAAAGTTCGAAATATTTTACCTAGTAAACTGGTTGAGGTTGGAGAAAGATATATTTCTGGAGAAGTGGATTCTGATCAGATCAAGAATTCAATCTATGTTGCGAAAGTAACTGCCGAGAGAATAGCCAGCAATAAGCATGACTATCTTAGGATTAAAGTATGATGTTGAGAAATCTATTGAAAACCTTTTTATATCTAGATTGGTATACTTTAGTTGATGAGAGAAGAACAGACAAACTTAATCTCAGATTTAAGGTATGACCTTGATAACATGTTTGATGGGAAGCGATATTTCGTATCAATGAATAATCAAAGACTTGAGACAATAGAACCAGATGATGCTTTCTATTTCTTCACACCAGTCGAAAGAGAAGATGTACGGAGATTCTTCCTGGCACAAACATACAATCCTGAAAAAAGACACAATCTTCTTGGTTTCTATCAAAATGGTGATGATATAAGCCTTATAGTAGAGGATATAACTGATCA
>JBKGYM010000015.1:0-16376 GCA_046546115.1 Candidatus Woesearchaeota archaeon | reverse complement strand
GCATTTCTGTTCAATGATGAGTTCATAGATGAAGAAAGCGGAAGAGAAGATAGACTGAAGATAAGAGAAGAATTTTCACAAGAAGAGGTTGAAGAGTTGAACATAGATGCGGAGGAGGATCTCCTACTTTCTGAGATTAAAGATATAGCGTTCATCATGAGCCTTGCTTTTGCGGGTGTCATACTTATCTCCTTGGTTGCCGCAATCTAGATGGTAAGCACTTCAGCTGTAATCATAGGGCTGGGATTTGCGTTATTGACTGCATTGGTGGCAGGATCCATATACGCTGCTGAATCGACCATGATCATAGAACTGATCACAGAAGGTGATGATGACTTCTGGAAAGGGAGAAGCGCATTGAGTTTCAATCTGAGCAACATGGATGACCTGGGTAAACCAGATTTCTCGTCTGCAGAGGACAGCAGATTGATAAATAAGCTGATGCTTGATATAAAGATAGATGATGAGCTCATCAGAAATTCCACACTATACAGGTGGAAGACAGATCCCTATGAGAGAGAAGTATACATGATAGAGTTCATCAACAATGTCGCTGCTCGCACTTTCAAAGAGAACATCTTTGAGAAAAGATCAACAGAGAGACTTAGAAGATACGAGATCGAATATGGAATGATATCCAGTCCAGACAGACTGTACAAGAGAGGATTTGTCATGCGCGAAGACAGATTCTTATTTATCATCTTCGGCACAGAGATGCATTCCCTGTATGCCGCAAACGGGATATTGAATCATTTTCCAGAGAGATACTGGATTGGAGATAACACACCTCCCGAACTGGATGTATCAGCGCCAGAAAAGAAGACTGAAGAGAATGTGATCAAAATTGCATTCAGTGATGGAGAATCAGGGATAAATCCGATGTCTCTCAACATAACGAACATCCAACACAGAACAGATCAGTTGAAGGATTGCAGGAAGATAAGGGGAATAGAATATGATTCATTCGAATGTACCTTCGAGGATGTCTTGAAAGAAGGGAATGGATCGATAACCATCATAATCTCAGACAACGAGATGAATAATGTCAAGAAGAATATTGAATACGAACTGATCACCGAGTAGCAGCATCATATCATCCAAACTCTCTCTCAAGCTTCTTGACGTACATCAACGGCCCAACAATGATGGCCGTCTTGCCATCGAACGTTATAGAGATCCTGCCGGCCAAGAGTCCTGCATGGAAACTTGGCTTATACATGAAAAAATCACCAGTATGAGATTCGAGGAAATAACCGATCTGAGATATTCGCGTATTTATCCGGTCCATGAATTTCTTCTTGCTTCTGAATTTTATCTTCACGGTATCACCTTGAGTGAAATATGCCATGAAAAATCCAAAGAAAAGCCCAAAGAGCACTCCAGAGCTTATTGACAGATGAAGCGGAATGTCTGTGAATACAAACACCATCATAGCAAAAGGCACTGCTGACACCGATGCGAAAATCACAAAAGTGCTAGGCCAACTACGTGGTTCGGTGATGTCAGACATATGCTCACACAGTCTTACGTATTAATAAATATTTTGAAACGAAACAAAAATAAAGAAGGATATTAAACGAAAAAAAGAAAACATCACTGTTTCCGGGAATTTGCTCTACTGCTGGGCCTTGCCTTCTCTGTGCCTTTGCCTTTCTTATGAAGAGCTCTTCCTTTACGGCCAGCTGACGTCTTTCCTCTGTGTACTCTTCCTGTGTGCCTTGGTTTAGCGATCCAGGCAAGCTGCTTATCATTCTTTATCGATGGATGAGTCTTGTCAACCATTATGACCTCAAACCATTTATTCACACCATCTTCACAAAGATTGTAAGAATTAAGGACTTCACAGTTCTTGTATTTTCTTGCTACTCTCTCCTCTGCTATCAATTTGTAATTCTTGTTGAGAGCCATGGTCTGCCCAGAATGTGCAGAACGTCTTCCCTTCTTTATCTTAGGCCGCCTATGTCCTCCTTTAGTGACTCTTTGCCTGACTACAAATATTCCTTGTTTAGCCCTATAACCGAGTGAGCGAGCTCTATCAAGCCTTGTCGGTCTCTCCAACCTTCTTGTGGCTGGCTCTTTTCTGATATCCAACAGAAGCTCCCTATAACCTTCCTTGTTCGTCTCTTTTGGCTTCTTCCAAATGTTTTTCAGATATTTATATAATCCCATAATCACACCTTCCTCGTGTCTTATCCATTTTTGTTGATCTCATCATGCGATTCAGGATGGAAACCCCACATCTCGCATCCCATGAGAATAGGGAGTCTTTTATAAATATTTTCAAAAGATACAGGAAAGTTTTTAATGAGACATCCATATGCGTCAAACGATACAGATGAGAAAAGTATTTTTCCTTCATGCCCCGAAACAGGACCAGAACAACAATGAAATTCTTCTGGTGCCTCTCGGACTTGTCGCACTTTCAAATTATCTCAAAGATAATGGTTTAGAGTGTGAGATTATACACACTGGTGTTGAAAGACTGCTCAATCCTTATTTTAACTTGATAGATTTCCTGAAGGAAGAGGATGCGAAAGTTGTCTCACTTCCATTGCATTGGCACCAGCAATCACATTCTACAATAAGCCTTGCTAAGCAGATAAGACAGAACATTCCGGAATGTAAGATAATCCTTGGAGGATTCACTGCCAGTTTCTTCCACGAAGAGATCATGGATAAATTCCAAGAGATAGATTTCATCATCAGAGGGGATTCTGAACAACCACTGCTCAATCTGGTGAGAAGTGACTTTGAAGAAGAGAGATTAAGATTGATACCTAACCTCTCTTGGAGATCTGGAAAAGGAATAAGGCATAATCCTCAGACTTACACTACTTCTCAAAAAATCCTGGATTCTTTGAGATTCAGTGATCTTATCAGCATGAAGAACGGAGAAGCTTACAGCAAGACTCGCATCAATAATCCCGACTCAATCCTCTCTGCAAGCGAAGGGATATTCTATTACAATACAGGAAGGGGTTGCCCTGTGAACTGCTCCTTCTGTGGAGGCTCAAATGTCTCCCAGTGCATGATAAACAAGAGGAATAAGGTCATGACAATCAGTGAAGATGCGATTCTTAGAGAACTCTCTGCCGCAAGAGAGTCAGGCATGGAGATCTGGTACACATGCTTCGACCCTTTTCCCTACACTCATTATTATCCAAGACTGTTCAGGAAGATAAGGGAAAGAGGCATAAACCTTGCCTCACAGTTTGAATGCTGGGCCCTTCCGACAAGGGAATTCATTGATGAGTTCGAGAAGACCTTCAGAAAAGATCTCTCTCAGATAATAATATCACCAGAGACAGGATCGGATGAAGTCAGAAAAAAGAATAAAGGTTTTTTCTACACAAATAAGGAACTTCTGCAATGCATGAATTACATCAACGGAAAAGGCATAAGTATCGTGTTATATATGACTGCAGGACTACCATTCGAGCACAAGAGGGATGTTGCGAAGACCGCTAAACTGATAGACTACATCAAGAAAAAATTTGATGATGTAGAGATCAATGTCCTTCCAATAGGTATTGAACCTGCCTCACCACTCTTCATGAATCCTGAGAAATACTCAGTCATCGCAAAAAGATTCTCATTCTCTGAACTAGAGAAGATACATGAGAAAGAAGGTGACCCAAACTATGAGACTAAGGAACTCTCTGCTGAAGAGATAAAAAGACTGATCAGAGCTCTCCAAGTGAGAGCTCAGCAATGAAAAATCTATTTCTCGTAATCAAGGAGATTCAGACCGATCTCTTCATCCTTGCTTCGCTCCAATGAGCCCTCAACCACCTCGATGACCGCCTCGAAAGTAGCGCTCACAATTGCTGAATTAAGATGGCCCGCAAAGGCCCTATTCTCTTTATCCGCCAGGTTGATGTGTAGGTGGAGATATACACTTCCGTCCATTGTTGTGATGTTTCCTGATAATGGTGCAATCTCCATATCACCCTCCAGCTCTTTGCCGTAATATTGCTTCTCTTTGGTGTCGAAGAGACCTATCTTCGCATTGTCAGTCGCGCCGATACCAGTCACGTTACCAAGAGTGATTTCCTCTTTGGCACAAAGCTCCTTGAGTTTTTCAACAATCTCTTCACCTTTATCAATCCTCACGAATATCTTAGAACCATATTTCCTGTATTGCATATCATCACCATAATACTTGAATCCTGTTCTTTTTTTAATTTTAATGTTTGCATTGCACATAATTTTTTTAAAGCAACCTGGGTTCGTTAAGCATCCAGATGTCAAAGACCATTTTTTGACCATATTGAAAATAAATCCGGCATCATATATGAATGAAAGGTAATAGACATGACAATATATCACCAGACAAAGGAAGAGACAGACAAGGAAATCTTCAGCTCACTGCATCCAATAACTAGAGAGTGGTTCAGGAAAAAATTTGGTGCGTTCTCGCCGCCCCAGAAATTTGCGGTGCCGGACATCAAGATGAGAAAGAACACCCTGATCAGTTCCCCCACAGGTTCAGGAAAGACACTTTCTGCTTTTCTCACAATCATTGATGAGCTTGTATCACTTTCAGAGAAGGAGAGCCTCGAAGACAAGATATATTGTGTTTATGTATCACCATTGAAAGCTCTTTCAAACGATATTGAAAGGAATCTCAAAGAGCCCCTGAAAGAGATAAAACAATTAGCAAAAGAGAAGTTCGGAAAGAAACTCAATATCAGAGTAGGGGTGAGAACAGGTGATACCACTGCCTCACAGAAATCATCAATGCTAAAAAAACCACCTCATATACTCATCACAACACCTGAGACTCTGGCCATAACACTGAACACGAAAAAGTTCAGAGAGAATATGAGGCAGGTCCAATGGACGATTGTGGATGAGATACATTCCTTGGCAGAGAACAAGCGGGGATCGCATCTTTCACTATCGCTGGAAAGACTAGACAACCTGAATGATTCAAGCTATACACGGATCGGCCTTTCGGCTACTGTGGCACCATTGGAGGAGATTGCGAGATTCCTGATTGGCCAAGTCACTGAAGAGGATATGAAGAAGAATATAGCCGAGAGAGACTGTAATGTCGTGGATGTACAATCCATCAAAGAGATGGATATCAAAGTGCTGAGCCCTGTGAAGAACTTCATGGATACTACACATTTCCAGATGCAGAGAAACATGTACCGTATGCTCCATGATCATATACAGAGCCATAGCACAACCTTGGTCTTCACTAATACCCGATCAGCAACCGAGAGGATCGTTCACAACCTGAAAGAGAAATTTCCAAAACATTACGGTGAGTCCAACATAGGCGCTCACCATGGATCGCTCTCAAAAAGCCACAGGTTCAAGATAGAACAAAGCATGAAGGAAGGCAAGATGAAATGTGTCGTGTCATCCACTTCGCTTGAACTGGGGATCGATATAGGATCGATCGATCTTGTCGTACTGCTTGGAAGTCCAAAATCGGTCGCGAGAGCGCTCCAGAGGATTGGAAGGTCAGGACACAGCCTTAAAGAGAAAGCGATGGGAAGGATCATCGTGCTGGACAGGGACGATCTTGTTGAATGTGGTGTATTGCTCAAGGCAGCGCTAGAGAAGAAGATCGACAAGATAGATATCCCTCAGAGACCAGCTGATGTACTCGCACAGCACATATATGGGATGGCCATCAATGGCCCCATACACATATCTGAGATATACGCTACTGTGAAAAGAGCTTACCCGTTCCAGAATATGGAATACAAGGAGTTCATGGAGAACATAGATTATCTGGCAGGCAGCTTCGCAGAGCTTGAGAACAGGAGTGTCTATGCAAAGATCTGGTATGATAAGGAGACTGGCAAGGTAGGATCAAGATCAAAACTGGCCCGTCTTATATATATGACCAATATAGGCACGATCCCTGACAATGGGGGCGTAGTCGTCAAGCTAGGCACAGAAGCTATAGGGGTCATTGATGAAGGTTTCCTGGAACGACTGAAGAAAGGTGATGTCTTCGTCCTTGGAGGTAGTTCATATGAATTCAAATACTCAAGAGGTATGACAGCTCAGGTCCAGACTGCATTAGGCAAACCACCCACCGTACCATCGTGGTTCTCAGAGACCTTACCATTATCGTACGATCTTTCTGTAGAGATACAGAGATTCAGGAGATACATGGAAGATATGCTGAAGAACGGCAAGAGAAGCAAAGACGAAGTCCTGCAATTCGTGGATGAATATCTTTCAGTAGATAAGAATGGTGCAGAAGCGATCTATGAATATTTCAAGGAACAGTTCCTCTACGCTACGATACCTCACGACTCAAAGATTTTGGTGGAACATTATAATGATGGCAGAAAGAGCTACATCATTTTCCACACCCTATTCGGCAGGAGGACTAATGATGTATTGTCAAGGGCAGTAGCATATGCGATCTCAAAGACACAGCACAAGGATGTAGAGATTGGTATTGATGATAATGGTTTCTATCTTGGTACGGAAGCGAAGGCAGATCCAGTCAAGGCACTCAAGATATTGAACAGTGAGAATCTGAGAGAGACAATGGAGACCGCTCTAGAGAAATCAGAAGTGCTGAAACGCAGATTTAGACATTGTGCTGGAAGAGCTCTGATGATACTCAGGTCATACAGAGGAAGACAGAAATCAGTAGGAAAACAACAGATGTCTTCTCAGCTTCTCATCAATGCTGTCAAAAGAGTTGACCCAGATTTTCCTGTCTTGAAAGAGGCAAAGAGAGAAGTTTTAGAGGATCTGATGGACATCAAACATGCTGAAGAGATCATTGCATCGATAGAGAGAGGTGAGATGAGCATTGAGGAGATCCATACAAAAGTCCCGTCTCCATTTGCGTTCAATCTGGTGATGCAAGGCTATGTTGATATACTGAAGATGGAAGACCGGATTGAGTTCCTCAAGAGGATGCATGAATCTGTGATGTCACAGATAACTGGAGAGAATAAGGAAGACGGAGATGTCAGGGATGTTTCAGAACTGAAAGACAAATTCTTAGAAGATAAGCGGAAAAAGGAAAAATTATCGCCAGAACAAGAAAAACTGGTCCATCAGGCAGCCATAGTCAGCATACCTGTCAAATTCAGGATGAGACTGAACGATATAATCAAGGGCAGACCACTGAGCGAAGTGGAACATTCATTCTTTGATGCTGTCCAGAGGCATGAAGAAGAGATCATAAATAAGTGGCCGAGAAAACTCGCAGAATTCGTGCTCCAGAAGAAAGCAGAATTCTTCAATCAAGAGTTCAGCTATGAGAAGTACTGGGATGAAAAGGCAGACGAAGAGAAAGAGAAAGAACTTGAGGATAACGCTGAACTCCATAGAGATCTTGAAAGAGCCGCAAAAAAGATAGGGATGGAACCCAAACTTAAATATGAAGGTAAGAAGGTAATTGATGGTGAGACAGATGGCATCTCAAAAGAATTCAAGGATTGGCTAGGTGAACTGCTCTCCGGGACAGTACCTAAGATATGGAGCACTAAACTCATAAAATTCCTTAAAGAGAGACAAAAGGAATTATAAGAAGGTTAATAAGAAACACGGGCAAGACAATACTATGATGAAGAGAACCCAACAGAGATTCAAGGACAAGGTCGCACACCATTTCAGAGATGTGCTGAAAGCTAAATACAGCCCCCACACAATAGCATTCGGTTTCTCGCTCGGGACATTCCTCGCAATATTCCCCACACCTGGTCTCAGCATAGTCATCGGGTTCTTTCTTTTGCTGATATTTTCAAGAATAAATAAACTATCCCTGATGGCAGCTTTTGCGTTCTGGAACCCAGTCACTCTCATACCAGTCTACCTGGTGAGCTATCATATTGGTGCTCTTCTGGTAGGCGAGCTTCCAGAAGCTACTGTCAGAGTGCACCTCATAGGCCAGGCATACAATTTCACAAGGAGTTTTCTCATTGGGAACATAATACTGTCGATAGTTCTGGGGATAATAAGTTATCTTGTCGTGAAGAGAGTGGCAACAGTATATTATAAGAAGATAAGAGAAAAAGATGATGAAGATTTTTCACAACAGAGTTAACAGAAAGTTTTATTAGAATGAGCACCTGTATCGGGACCATGCCTAATCTTTCTCCAGGAAATGAATTTGTGATAGTGGATCTGGAAACAACAGGATTGTCTGCAAGAAGACACAAGATAACAGAGATCGCTGCTGTGAAGTTAAAGGATGGCAGGATAATTGATAAATTCGAGACTCTGGTGAATCCAGGGACACCCATTCCAAAGCACATCACAAAAATCACGGGGATTGACGACGAGATGGTAGAAAACGCCCCATCTACAAGAGATGCACTGACAGATTTTCTCATGTTTGCCGGTGACGCCACCCTTGTCGCGCATAACGCCAGTTTCGACATGAGTTTCCTAAGACATCATGCAGAAGACAGATTAGGTCTCAGCATACTGAATCCATCATTGTGTACAATGCAGTTATCAAAGAGTATAGTTCCAGAGATCAGTTCAAGGGCATTAACATCTCTTTGCAGTTTTTTTGGTGTGGCCAATGAGAATGCACACAGGGCAATGAGTGATGTGAAAGCCACATATCAAGTATTCAACCATCTCAAGGACATGATGGAAGACACAGCAGATGAAGTGCTCCAGCAGCATATCAGGATACCCGTAAAAAGAGCAACAGATCGAGAAATACGATAAGATACTCACTTCTTGAAACCCAGATATGTGTCAACCTCACTAGCAACCTCCTTCATATCCTGGATAGTTCTCTCAAGGTCTTTCTCTATCTCTGAGATGAGAGCATCAAGGCTATCAACCCTGAGATGGTATTTATTCTTCTCGACGATCACGATGCCAGATTGGATCAGTTTGTTCAGATGATGAACAACTGTTCCCCTGGAAAGCTCTAACCTGTAAGCCAGTTCATCACTGGAAATACCATCCTCTGATCTAGCATTCTTGATCATCTCTATGAAGACACGAAAACAGGACTGATCCTTATCGCGCATATTGAAAAGCCCCAAAGACGCGCCAATCCATCTTAATTCCTCGTTGATATCAAAATTTGGAGGTTTTCTCGCGTTTATCAGGGTAATCTTATGATTTATCCGGACCATATTAGGTAGATTGTTGAGATATATAATAAATTTACTGGTATGGAAATAATTTCTATATAGAAACTAATTGTAAGTACACCGTCATATTTTTAAATTAAATTGTGTTATCGATGAACATGGAACATTTTTTGTCTGAAAAGTTGATTTCACGCAGAAATCTGGAACTAATAATCACTTCTATGATAATCATAGACTAGACCGGGGATTCTCTCGGACAAAAATGAGATGATAAGAAAGAATAAATGATGGACGACCCACGGTGATGATGGAATGGCAGGCTTTAACCCTCTAGATTATGAAGAAAAAATCCAGGAATTCTGGGATAAGGATGATATATACAAGAAAGTCAAGGACAAGGCAAAAGGAAAACAGAAATTCTATTTCCTGGATGGCCCCCCATATACATCAGGAAGGGTCCATGTGGGCACAGCATGGAACAAGACGCTCAAGGACTCAGTATTAAGATATAAGAGGATGTGTGGTTATGATGTGCTCGACAGGGCAGGATATGATATGCATGGTCTTCCCACAGAGAATGCGACAGAGAGGAAGTTAGGTTTCAAATCAAAAGACGAGATCCCTAAGTTCGGTGTTGGCAAGTTCATAAAAGCATGCAAAGAACTCAGCCAAGAGAACCTGAAGCTGATGAATGATGATTTTAAGAGATTAGGTGTCTGGATGGACTTTGATGATGCATATCAGACAATCTCAAATGATTATATAAATGGCGAATGGTGGCTGGTCAAGAGAGCTCATGAAAAAGGGCGGCTTTATGAAGGTTTCAGGGCAATGGCCTGGGATTGGGCACATGAGACTGCGTGTGCAAAGCATGAGTTAGAGTATAAGACGATAACTGACACATCTATCTTCGTGAAGATGAAGATCCAGGGCACTGACAATGATTACATCCTCATCTGGACAACAACACCTTGGACAATCCCATTTAATCTGGGTGTGATGGCACATCCTGATTTCGAGTATGTGAAATGCAAGGTTGAAGGAGAGAACTGGATAATGGCGAAAGCGTTAGCAAATATTTTCCTTTCTTCTGTAGCCCAGAAAGATTTCGAGATCACAGAGACCTTCAAAGGCAAGGAACTTGAAGGGACAAGATATATACATCCTTTCTATGAAGAATTGAAAGGACATTATGATCAGCTGAAAGAAGACTCTGAGAAAGTACACACAATCGTCATGTCAGAAGAATTTGTTGACACTACAGCAGGCACAGGCCTCGTGCATATGGCACCTGGTTGTGGTCCTGAGGATTATGAAGTGGGGCACAGGAACAAGATCCCAGCTTGGAATCTTCTTGAACCGAACGGAAAATACCCTGAAAAGATGGGCAAATTTGCGGGAAGGCATGCTCTCCACGATAATAAGAGTTTCATAAGCGATCTCAAGGAGAAAGGAGCGCTTGTTGCCACAAATGAAGTGGAACACGAATATCCGCATGCACAGAGGAGCAAGGAACCGGTAGTATTCAGGACCACAAAACAATGGTTCTTCAATATGGAAGATATGAAGGAGAAGATGATCGAGGAGAATGATAAAGTGAATTGGGTGCCTGATGCTGGTTATAACGCATTCAATTCATGGCTCAACAATCTGAGAGATAATTCCATATCTAAGCAGAGATACTGGGGAACACCATTGCCTGTCTGGCGCAATGAAAAAGATGAAAATGACTATATTGTGGTCGGCTCATTGGAAGAACTGGAAGAGCTTGCTGGTGAAAAAGTTGAGGAACCACACATCCCATGGATAGACGATATCGTGATCAAGAAGGACGGAAAGACATATAGAAGAGTGCCTGATGTCCTTGATGTATGGGTAGATGCTGGAACCGCTTCATGGAATTCTCTGAATTTCCCTATGGATAAAGAGGCTTTTGACAAGAATTATCCTGCAGATTTCATACTTGAAGGCAAGGATCAGATAAGAGGATGGTTCAATCTTCTGCACGTCGCCTCAATGCTTGCTTTTGATAAACCAGCCTTCAAAGCCGTATATATGCACGGATATGTACAAGACGCGTATGGCAGGAAGTTCTCGAAATCTGAAGGGAATTATGTCCCCCCCGATGAGATTGTCAGCAAATATGGAGCAGACACTTTAAGATACTACATGATTGGTGGCACAAGTGCAGGTGTAGATATAAACTATAATTTTGATGATATGAAAGTGAGGTACAAGAACCTCTCAGTGCTCTGGAACATCCAGAATTACATATTGGATCTTGCTGATAGTATCGAGATAAAAGATATCTCAAAGATTGATAAGAAGTCGCTCAGTATAGAAGACAGGTTTATACTCTCGAGGTTGAATAGTACCATCTCAGAGGTCACAGGATTGTTCGAGAGATACAAGCTTGATGATGTGCCTGACAAGGTAGAAGCATTGTTCCTGGAACTGAGCAGGACATATCTACAACTCACCAGAGAGAAAGCCGCTAATGGAGATGAGAATGATAAGATAACTGTTCTCTACTATCGTGCCTTTCATCAGTGAGAAGATCTATCTTAACCTGAAAGAGAAATTCCTATTAAAGGAAGAGAGTATACACTTATTCTCCTGGCCCACAAGTGATGATTCGATGATAGACAAAGAGCTAGAGAGAAGCATGGATTATGCCTCATCCGTGATCCAGACAGCATTAGGTGTACGCGAGAGGATGCAGAGGGGTGTAAGATGGCCAGTAAGCAAGATGCTCTACATACCTCAGGATGAAGCTACAAGTAAAGCGTTGGAGGAGACCAGCAGTCTAATCATGAGCCAGATAAATGCAAGATCCATGGAGAAGATAGACTCACTACCTGGCATGAAGTATAAGATAAAACCTGATTTTGCGAAGATTGCAGACATAGCAGGAAGAGACACACAAGAGGTCGCTAATGCAATCATGGATAGAGACGCTCAAGAAATAGTTGATGCTTTCGATAAAAAAGGAGTTTATCCTCTTGACCACAAGGATAAGAAGTATGATATCACACCTGAGCTTGTGAAGATAGAGAGGATTGTACCAGATGGTTATTTTGAAGGAGAATTCAGGGGAGGCTTATTATATCTTGAGACAGCGATGGATGATAATCTTGAAGCTGAAGGATATGTCAGAGAAGTTGCAAGGCGTATACAAGATGCAAGAAAAACTGCAGGTCTGAAGAAGAATGATAAGATAAATATCCAGGTGGAATGCTCAGAGAGACTGAAAGATATAATCAGCAAGGATAAAAAAGCTCTTGAACGAAAAGTCGGTGGCAACATCCAATTTGAGAAGAAAAAGAACACGGAGCATAATTTCAGCCACAGGATCAAGGAAGAGGAGATAAGCATCTCTTTTTGATTCGCAGTAACTTGTAACCACAGCAAGTTTTATAAATAGGCCGCAGTTATCAGCATCTATCAAGGTGATATTTTGGGAAGAATCAAGACAAGAAAGATTAAGAGAGTAAGCAAAGAACTTATGGCCAAGTATAAGGATGAACTCACAGAGAGCTATGAAGATAATAAAGCGTTCATCAGTGATAAGGTTCAGGTTTCGTCAAAGAAGCTCAGGAATATCATTGCAGGTTACCTGGCAAGACTCAAGAAAGGCGAAATGAAAGTTTGATTCTATTTTTGCATATCTTTTAAATATACAACCCTTCACCAGATTCTGTCATGAGCGGAAAGAAGGCTGCATTAGTATTCTCAGGAGGAGCATTGAGAGGTTTCTCTCAGATTGGGGCTTATAAAAAGATAAAGGAATTCTTAGACAGAGAGGGAATAACGATAGATACTGTGGTCGGGACATCCTTTGGATCGATAACTGCGACATTAATCGCTCTGGGCTACAGTCCTGATGAGATGGAAGGTATCTCGAGGGAGAATGGACTGAAACTCGCAAATTTCAGGGATCTCAAAGTCACAGGTTCTGGACTGCTCAAAGGAGAATACCTGAGAGACAGGCTAAAGAATTCTATTGGAGATAAGACATTTGATGATACACTACTGGAACTTGACATCACCGCTGTCGATATCAGGACTGGCACAGAATGCCTTTTCAACAGAAGAGGTATAGAAGTTTTCCATGAAGAAGAAAAGATTATTGACAGGAAGATTCCCTTGATAGATGCCATCAGAGCCAGTACAGCTATCCCTGCGCTTTTTGAGCCTGTAAGGCTTCATGGAAAGTTGTGGGTTGATGGTGGACTCATCAATCCAATAGCGCTGAACACCATAAATTTCGATGAGTATGACACTGTCATAGCTGTAGATGTATGTATGGGCAACTTTGACTTCATTGGAGATACTGAAACACCAAACAAGATCCAGATGATACAACAATCAATCTCTATAACACAGAGGCAATTCATCTACAGCCGATTAGGGAAATACATGAGAGAACACCCTAATCTGAGACTAATCAAACCGAATGTCGGGCCCGTGAATCCAAGAAAAAAAGGAGAGATGGACAGGATCATCCAGTCAGGTTATGATGAAGCAGAGAAGATCCTATTTAACTGATGTATAGATATCTGGATATCACATCCTTATAATGACCAGTCTTCTTATCCAAAGACATAATAGATCTTGGTGAAGGTGATGGTAGTTTCCCAACATCCACTTCGTAAGATAGTTCTCTACAGCATAACCTGTAGACGAAAGAACTAGTACAGAGGATAGTCTTCAGATTCCTATTGGATGCTACGAGTCGGTTGATATCAAGAAACTCTAGTACACCAATGTCAGCATCGGATGCAGATGCTTTCTTTCGCTCACATCTATAGATGATATCAGCCATCCCAAGACTATTCTTTAAAAGGAATTCTTTTTTATCTGAAACATTCTTCTGGAGAGCTACAGGATCCTCCAACGATGAGAGATAGAGGTCAGTACCAAAGATCAGGTCAATTATCTTCCAAAATTGGTTTCTTGTGCTCTGGTAATAGAAAGAGGGCAATGGCTCACCATCTCTTTGGTATGTAGCTTTAGGCGGAAAACTCCCAAGAAACAAGATTGAACACTTCTCTGCATTATAAGGTGGATAAGGATGTGTCTCCATCGAAAGGTGTAAGATGTATATATTAATAAAAATTAGGTATATATGAGAAAGGTCCATAAACGGAGGGTGCAGAAAATCTTTGATATTTTAGCATTACAGATCCGAGATGGAGAATAAAATGAGCCGTGGAGGATTTGAACCCCCGTCAACCGGTCCGAAGCCGGCCGCACTATCCAGGCTATGCTAACGGCCCATCTCTTTTGCGTAGCATGAGGTTATTTAAAAAATTATATATTTTAGCTTCACATAGTAATTCATGGTGATAGCATGGATGAAGAGCCAAAAAAGGCCCGAATCACATGTGCCCAAGGCGACATCACTCAACAGGATGACATAGATATCATAGTGAATGCTGCGAATTCAAGACTCATGCCAGGAGGAGGTGTAGCAGGAGCCATACACAGAGCGGCCGGTCCCGAACTTGCAGAAGAATGCCAAAGATTAACCCCGATAGCCCCTGGAGAAGCGACCATCACAGATGCATATGATCTTCCGAACAAAAAGATTGTACACACAGTGGGACCGGTATACGGCAGAGATAAGCCAGAAGATGAAATCTTGAAAGAATGTATCATGAACTCACTTAGGTTGGCTGAGAAAGAGAAAGCAGGCTCTATAGCATTCCCTGCAATATCCACAGGAGCCTTCGGATATCCTATAGATGAAGCTGCCAGGACAATAATGAGAGCGATAAGGGAAATTATCTATGAACTGGAGTCACTGGAAGAGATAAGGTTTGTCCTCTTCAGCGAACATGACTACGATGTATTCAAAGATACCTTCAAGAGAGCTGGACTCTAAGATGATACCATGCATCCCTATACTTAAACATCAAAATTTAATAAAAGTCTAGAATCGCCATAGCATGCAAAACGAATATGATAGAGAAACATCTCATGATCTAGATGATTATGTGAAAAAAAGAGTTGATGAATTCAAAGATTTCCCTACTGAGAACATAGTTGATCATGCAAGAGAAATCGCCATGGCATATATGAAAGAACCAGACATGCACATGAACAAAAATGATGTGACATGGATGATGACATATCTACAATCCAGTGAGTTCCATGACTGTCATGATCTAGGAAAGAAAGATATAAGCAAAGAATATATGACAACCCTTGAATTTCTTGCAAAGCTAGAATACTCTGCCAGGTTCAACAACAATAATTCCATTAAAGAAGACACAGCCAAATCGATAGAACGCCTTGAGAGATACGCTGGTTGTGAGGATCTTCAATAGAAAGGAAAGAATTTTAAGAGAAAAGTGTTGACCACATCTATGGCTAGAAAGCTTTTCATCTCTATGAGTATCATTCTGGTCGTTTATGTGCTTCTTAATACTATGCTCAACATCACTGGGATGACCATTTTAACAGAGGCAAAGACTGATGATCAGATCATGATAGATGTGAGAACTCGTGAAGAGCATATGGATGAAAGGATACCAGGAAGTCTACTTATACCCCATGACCAGATTAGAACACGTATAGAAAGTGAAGCTCCTGACAAAGACAGTGAAATATATGTATATTGCAGGACAGGAAGGAGAAGTTCTATAGCAAAACGAGAATTGGAATCAATGGGTTATACTGATGTTACAGATATAGGCGGTATAATAGATTGGGAAGGAGATACAATCAGCGGACCATCGACTCATAAGAGTGACTGAAGTAAGATATAACAATAGGATGAGAAAGATAAAAAACAGATATTCACATATAAGATAATAGGCAGTTGATAATGTCCACATCGTCCAAGATGAAAAAAAGGAAAGATATCGTACAGTTGAACATAGAAACTTATACAGACCAACAAAACCATGGATTCAATAAACTATTGAAAGAGATAATAAGACTTAAGCTAGAAGATTCTAGAAGAGATATATGCATAACAATTGACTGCTCAATGGGTTTGAAACACATCATTGACTCCGTCATATTCTGCTGGAAGAACCTATGTTATGTCAAATTCAGGAATCTGGATAGATTGCAGAGTTATCCCATGTACATAGATTTTTTGGAACGTTATAATAACACACTTTTCTCTTTCGAAGATTTTCCTAAAAACACTCAGATTGAAAGAAGATTCAAGAAAAGCTGGAAAAAACGGTTGAATCAACAGGACCTTTATTTCCTGAAAGTGAGGAAGAGACCAATTTGGGCAGGAGGAGAAGATGATGAAGATATTGAAAGAGAACTTAAAAGCCTGGAAGGCCGAATGATAGCGGATCTAGGTTG
>JBKGYM010000014.1:0-16650 GCA_046546115.1 Candidatus Woesearchaeota archaeon | reverse complement strand
AAGAAAGGTATCTTGATTGTGGTCTCCGGTAATTGTCCCCTCGAGATCTCTGCACCTAATATACCAGGTGTGGATGTTGTCAGAGTCAATGAGTTGAATGTTGGATTGCTGGCACCTGGTGCGGATCTAGGCAGGATAACTCTTTATACAGAATCAGCGATCAAGCAATTGAAAGAGAGGTCTTTGTTTTATCCAAAGATCAAGATGTTCAAAGAGCTCATAACAACTTCAAAAGCTGTTTCAAAGAAAACACAGAAAAGTACTGGCCAATCTCGGGATGGTACTGCTAGGAAAGGCAACCAGGGAAAGAAAGAGAAGAAGGAGACCAAATCCAAAAAAAGTGATAGTACTGCCAAGACAGCTAAATGATAAATGATTTGATTCAAGGTGGATAAAGTGGATGCATATAGTGTTGTGATGAACCCTGTCTCGACGGAGAAATCTGTACGGATGATGGAGGCTGAGAATAAGTTAGTTTTTGATGTTGCGTTAAAATCTACCAAGAAAGATATCAAGGCAGCCATTGAAGAGATGTTCAAAGCAACAGTCGAGGATGTGAACACAGTCATCCTGCCGACCGGAAAGAAGCGAGCCTTCGTGAAGTTCGGAGAAAATACTCCTGCGATAGATATCGCGACACAATTAGGAATAATGTGATTGATAATAAAGCTGATGATGTGGAAAGAAGATGGGAAAGAATCTTATACAACAGGCAAGAGGAAAAGGCTCGAGGAGATATAGATCTCCGAGTTTCAGATATCGTGGATCGTCTGCCCAGAAATCATTAGGGCAAGAGACCATTGCGGGCTGGATTGTGGATTTTGTGGATTGTCCAGGACACTCAGCTCCGCTTGCTCAGGTGGAGTTCTCTGATGGAGAGCTGTCCCTGATTGTCGCTCCTGAGAACATGAAAGTGGGCGATGAGATCTATGTGGGGCAGGATGCTGAGCTTGTCAAAGGTAATACTCTCCCATTATCAAAGATACCTGAAGGCGCATTTGTCCATAATCTGGAACAGAATCCGGGCGATGGTGGCAAATTTGTCAGGGCATCTGGTGTTTTTGCTAAAGTGTCTTCGCAAATGGCAGGGCATGTCACAGTTATTTTACCTTCAAAGAAAGTAAAGAAATTCAATCCTGAGTGCAGAGCTACTTTAGGTGTTGTTGCAGGCGGTGGAAGATTAGAGAAACCATTTGTGAAAGCAGGCACTAAGTTCATGGCAAAACGTGCCAAGAACAAACTTTACCCGGTTGTCTCTGGTTCAGCTCAGAATGCAGTGGATCATCCGATGGGTAATGCAAGAAGTTCCAGGAAATCAAGGAATCGGCCAGCACCTAAGAATGCGCCGCCTGGCAGGAATACGGGGATGATACGTCCTAAGCACACAGGAAGAAACAAGTAGACTATGATATATGATGTTGATGGAGTGACCAAGAATGGCTAAGAAAGAATTTGTATTTCAAGGAAGATCGTTGGACGAATTGAAAGCCATGGCGATCACAGATTTGGCCCCTTTGTTCAAGGCAAGCATCAGAAGAAAGATAAAAAGGGGTTTCACCGATGAAGAGAAAAAATTCCTGGAGAGTGTTGAGACAGCAGGAGATAAACCAGTGAAGACCCATTGCAGAGATATGGTGGTCCTTCCGGACATGGTCGGCAAGACAATACGTGTCCACACAGGGAAAGAGTTCGCCAGCGTGATCATACAGGCTGAGATGATTGGCCACCGGCTTGGAGAATTTGCATTGAGCCGAAAACGTGTGACCCATAATTCACCGGGCGTTGGCTCTACAAGATCAAGCGCGGCGATGTCGCAAAGATGATGAAGTGATAGTAATATGGCAGAAACAAAATATGCTTATCAAGGATATGAGGAAGATAATATGTCCAGGGTCTATGGGCGAAGCCTTCCAATCTCTACAAAAAAAGCAGTGGAGACCTGTAAATTGATTAGGGATAGGTCGGTGGCTCAAGCAAAAGCCACGCTCAGGGATGTTGTCACTTTGAAGAAGGCTGTGCCATACAAGCGATACAATCAAGAGTTAGCTCATCAGAAAAACACTGGCTCGGGCGGGTATCCTGTCGCTGTCTGTCAGCATCTTTTGAAATTGCTCAATTCAGTAGAAGCAAATGCATCTGCAAAGGGATTGGATGATAGTTCCTTGAAGATTGTGCATTCTTGTGCACATCTTGCAAGTCGCCCTATGCGTTATGGCAGGAAGAGAAGAGTTAAAGCAAAACGGACTCATGTAGAGATTGTCGTGAAAGAGATGGAGACCGTCAAGAAGGAAAAAGGAGCCAAAAAGCCCTCAACCAAAGAGAGCAAAGGCACAGATACGAAACCTGCTGGGTCTGCAAAAGGTCAAGCAGAAAAACCGACAAAACAGGCCGCATCAGAAAATCAATCAGCCTCTAAAGAGAAAGGTGGTTCTTCCGGAACCGCTGAGAAAACAAAAGATGGTGCTGCCAATAAAGTTCAGGATTCCGGAACAGGACAAGAAGTTATTGATAAGAAAAAACAGAAAAAGGATGATGATGCTCAATGATTGAAAGAAAATTACTCCATACGAAGCTCAGGGATTATCAGATAAATGAAGTCCTCGCAAACTCTCTCAGCAGAGTAGGTTTCAGCTCATCAAAGCTGAAGAAGACCCCTTTAGGGGAGAAGATAACCATCGTGGCTTCAAGGCCAGGTCTTGTCGTAGGCAGAAAAGGGAGTAATATCAAAGCTTTGACGAAGACGTTGAAGACTAAATTCAAGCTCGAGAATCCTCAGATAGAGATAGAAGAAGTACCAAACCAGAGCCTGGATGCACAGATTGTTGCTGAGAAGATACAATCAGCCATGGAACGTTTCGGCACTAAGAAATTCAAGGGCATTGGTCATAAAGCGATGGACGACATCATGTCTGCAGGAGCATTAGGTGTGGAGATACTTGTATCCGGAAAAGTTCCTTCCCAGAGAGCTAAAAGGTGGAGGTTCTACAAGGGATATCTCAAGAAGAGTGGTGATGTTGCAGTCTCTAAAGTTGCGACCGCATATGCTGCTGCCCATCTCAAAAGCGGAAGTGTGGGAATCCAGGTAAGAATCATGCTTCCTGAGACATGGTTGCCTGACAGGGTAGATGTCCTTGAGATGGAAGAAGCTGTTTCAGAAGTTCAGGATGATGGTGCTGAAGTTGTAGATGAAGGTGAGGAAAAACATGAAAGTATGCCTGAAGAATCAAGTGATTCAGAAGATGCGGATGTTTCCAAGGAGGAAGAGACCGGTGGTTCCGGATCTTCAGATGAATCAGGATCAACTGAGACAAAAGAGACTAATAAACCGGAAACAACAGAAGCTGAATCAAAAGATTCAAAAAAAGAAGCCGAATCACAGACAGATGCAGGCACTAAAAAGTGATGACAATGAAGATGTCCGAGATACGATCCAAGAAACCCGATGCTCTTGATAAGGAAGAGTTGAAACTCAAGAAAGAGTTGATGTCATTGCAAGCCCAAGTCGCTATGGGAACAACGCCTAAGAGTCCGGGGCAGGTAAGATCGATAAAGAAGGCGCTCGCAAGGATAAATACTTTCAGGTGCGAGCAGACAAATCAGAAATCAAAAACCAGCGAAGCTGATAACAATGGCTCGGATAAGAGATGAGCCGTCATCTAAGTTCCTCAAGATGGAGCTCATAGGGAAGAATGCAAAGATAACATCATCAACAAAGGATGGTGATGTGGGAAGAGATGGTATGATTATCAACGAGACAATGTCCACCATTGAACTTTTTGATGGTGAAAAGGTCAGGACATACCTCAAGCACAATGTTGTGCTCAAGGTGTCTTTTCATGAACGACCAGTCTCGATACCTGGAGAGCTTTTAGCACTCCGTCCAGAAGATCGATTAAAGAAAATTAAACGAAGAAGAGTGAGAACAAATGGCTAAAGAGATACGACAGACGTCATTGGGTCTGCATAATGTAAGGACACACGGAAGGTCTTATGTAGGTCGTGTGCTATCGAGCAAGATGAATGCGACTGTGACAGTGACCTGGGAACGTAAAAGGTATGTTCCCAAATTCGAGAGATATATGACGCAGACATCCAAGGTTGTTGCTCACAACCCTGATTCAATCGAGGCGAAGGAAGGCGACATCGTGCGGATAAAACAATGTAGGCCGATAAGTAAGACAAAGAATTTCATTGTCATAGAGAAGCTTGGCTCAACGGATGATGTTGTGGAGAATATCAGCAAGGCTTCCAAGGAGACCTCCGCCCTTGAAAATAAAAGTTCAGGAGTCAAGAAGACTGAAACAAAGAAGAAAACGTCAAGCAGTTCACCCAAGAGCTCGGCAAAGAAATCAAAATAATACAATCCAGATGAATAATCAGAAATAAGGTGTCAAGATGAAAGCGCTCAAAGCAAGTGTCACGAGAGGATTATCACATGGCTCTGTTGTAGAGACCTGTGATAACTCAGGTGCAAAGACAATCAGGATAAGCGCAGTCAGGAATCTTAAGACTGTGAAGAAACGCAAACCTTCCTGTGGCGTCGGCGATTTGGTTATGGCATCGGTCTTGAAGGGAAAGCCAGAGATGAGGAAACAGGTGGTCTTTGCAGTGATTGTGAGGCAGAAGAAAGAATACCAGCGTCCGGATGGCACAAGGGTGAGTTTTGAAGATAACTCTGCTGTGGTCTTGAAGGACGACAAGGGAAATCCCAAAGGCACCATCTTCAAAGGGCCAATAGCAAAAGAGGTCGCGACAAGATGGCCAGCTATCGCTAAAGTGGCAAACATGATTGTATAGATCAAGATTCATCAATCAAATATGTGATAAAGGATGGAAAAACAATTTTCAAGGCAATGGAAGGCTTCGACACAGCCGAGGAAACAGAGGAAGTATGTAGCTAATGCTCCTCTTCACCTGAGACGTAATAAAATGTCTGCACATCTTTCCAGCTCTCTTCGGCAACAGTATGGTAGAAGATCCATCATCATCAGGACGGGAGATAAGGTCAAGGTGATGAGGGGGAATTTCAAAGGCCGTGAAGGAGAAGTCCAAAGTGTGTCTTATAGAGATTACACAATTGATGTGAGCGGAGTCTCATATTCAAAGAATGAAGGTGCAACATCTTACTATCCAATCAGCCCTTCCAATGTGGTCATAACAGATCTTGATCTCTCAGATTCAAAAAGGAAGAAGGCGCTCAATGCGAATGGATAAAATCATGACATGGTGATCAAATGGTACAACACATCAAAAGGATAGCGAGCCCCAAAAGCTGGCCCATAATGAGAAAAGAATACACCTGGGTCACGTCTCCAAAGTCAGGTCATGCTCTGGATACTTCAGTATCTCTGAATGTGGTCTTCAAGGACCTCTTGAAATTGACTAAAGCAACAAAGGAGACGAGATATATAATATTCAACAAGGATGTGAAGCTTAATGGGAACAAGGTGAGGTCTGAGAAGACAGGGATGGGAATTTTCGATGTGCTCACTTTCGGTGATACCAAAGAGAATCACACACTTTTGTTGAACACCAGAGGCAGATTGGTCGCAAAGCAGATAAGCGATAAAGAGGCTGCCAACAGAATTTCAAAAGTCACGGGAAAGACTTATCTGCCAGGGAAAAGGATTCAGCTTAATATGGCAGGAGGCATCAATGCTGTTGTCCAGAAGGATGAATATGCCGTTGGTGACACCGTATTATTTTCACTGAAGGAGAAGAAAGTGACGCAGAATGTCAAGTTAGAGAAGGGCTGCTTGGTATACTTGTTGACGGGAAAGAACATATCGAAGATAGCGAAGGTTGAGGATGTGAAGGACAGATTGTTGACATGTACATGTGAGGATGTTGAGTTCAAGATTGGCAAAGATGATGTGATTGTTGTCGGAAAAGATAAGCCAATCATCACGATTGAATGATGCTTTATTGAAAAGTGAGAGACGAAAATGGCAAAAGAACAGAATCCAATGAAGAGGATACGGATTGAGAAGCTCACTTTAAATGTGGGGGCAGGAAAAGATGCGAAAGTTCTCGAAAAGGGGACTAAGCTGCTCAAAGCTCTTACAGGTACGGATCCTGTGCGGACCAAGACTAATAAGAGGTTACAGGCATGGGGCCTGAGGCCTGGTCTTCCTGTGGGTTGCAAATTGACCTTGAGGGATCCAGAGAAGATAAAAAATCTATTGCCAAGACTGCTGGATGCGAAGGACAGTATGCTGAGATATAAGATGTTTGATGATCTCGGCAACATATCTTTTGGCATACCTGAATGCATAGACATCACTGATTATAAGTACGATCCTGATATAGGTATCATGGGTCTGCAGGTATCACTTACTCTGATACGGCCTGGATACAGGGTTGTTAGGAGAAGATTGCATACCTCAAAGATGAAGAATGATCATCACATAAGGCGGGATGAAGCGATTGATTTCATGAAAAATAATTATGATATAAAAATACTTGAAGAGGTAGAGGAAGAATGACTTGCAGCAATTACAGGAAAGCGTTAAAGCAGTTGAAATCCAAACCGAAGAAGGTGGATAAGTATATCAAGCATAATGCGCCTAAGAAGAGAAGCTGCGGTGTCGCAAAGAGGCGGTGCAGATTCTCCGGAAGAATCGGCGGAAGGATCAGCAAATATGGTCTTAATATGAGTCGACAGGCATTTAGAGAAGTCGCGCCAAAATTGGGCTTCAAGAAACTCAACTGATAAAATTTCCAGAAACAAGAAACGTAAATATGTGATTCAAAATGGCTATGAATGATACATTGGCAAATTCACTGTCTTATATGCTCAATATGGAGCAGATTGGTGTGAAAGAGTGTGTGATACGACCTTCATCGAAAGTGATAAAGAAGGTTCTTGAAGTCATGCATCAGAAAGGGTATATAGGAGAAGTGAAAGAAAATATCACAACAAGAGGGAGTGAGCTCCACGTCACTCTGTTGGGGAGATTGAACAGATGTAATGTTGTTAAGCCTAGGTTCTCTGTAGGTCTCAATACATACACAAAGTTCGAGAAACGGTTCCTTCCGGCTAAAGATTTTGGTTTCCTTATCATAACGACAAATGAGGGCATAATGACCCATGATGAAGCAAAAGAGAAAAGGATAGGGGGTAAATTGCTAGCATATTGCTATTAATTATCGTTGGTTGATTGACATGATGAATGACATTGATTACAAGGTTGTACTGCCAGCTTCCGTGAAGGCTGAGATAGATGGTGATCTGATTAGATTTACGGGACCTCAGGGGACTGTAGAAAAGAGATTACCAACTCAGCGGATTGATATAACATTGTCAGACACAGAGAACGCAGTGAATCTTGCATCTAAGAATCCAACCCAAATGGAGAAGAAGCTCATCAATACCTATAGGGCCCACATAAGACACATGGTCGTAGGTGTGGTGGAAGGCCATACATATAAGCTTAAAGTGTGTTCAGGCCACTTTCCCATGAAAGTAAGTCTGAATGATGGTGTGCTTGAAGTTAAGAATTTCCTGGGTGAAAACAGACCAAGGACCTTGAAGATAAAGGAAGGCGCTGATGTCAAGATTGATGGTGATGATATTGCCATCAATAGTCCGAGCAAAGAGCTATCAGGCCAGGTGGCTGCCGACATAGAGCAGGTGACAAGAGTCACGAACAAGGACAGGAGGGTATTCCAAGACGGGATATATATCACTGAGAAGTCCAAGACAAAACAGATAGAATCCTTAGAGTTTGCTGAATGAGTTGATTATCATGGATCATATAGATATGAGAAAGGAATTGAAAAAGAGGAAACCTGTGTTCAGGAGGCAGGATTCTCATAAGAAAAAAAGAGTCTCCAGGACTGGTTACAGGAGGCCTAAGGGTATCCAATCAAAAGTAAGATTGAATAAGAGAGGTTATGTCAAGAAGGTGAAGACAGGTTATGGATCACCTTCAGATGTGAAAGGGATGCACTCTCTTGGCTTATTTCCTTTCATGGTCGAGAATGTATCACAACTATCCAACCTAGATACGTCAAAGGAAGGCGCTATCATTTCCTCTGGTGTGGGGGAGCGCAAGAGATTACAGATTGTGAAGGATGCAATCTCTAAGAAGATAACTTTACTCAACATAAAGGATCCTGAACAATACATGAAGGACATAGAAACCCGGATAAAGAAGCAGAAAGAATTGAGGAACTCTTTGAAAGCGAACAAGAAGAAGAAGGAAGAGAAGAAGAAGGAAGAGAAGACAAAGAGCACTGCTGATGTTGAGAAAGAAGCAAAACAAAAGCAAGAGGATAATACAAAATCAAAGACTGCTGATACAGCAGTTGATAATACTCCTGTTACAGGAGAGACTAAGAAGGAAGAAGAGAAAAAAGAGAAAGATAAGGTTTTGACAAAGAAAGAATGAGGATGGATGATTAACTATGATGCTCACAGTGCAGAGAAGACTCGCAGCAGAGGTATTGAATTGTTCCTCAAAAGATGTAGTTTTTGAGGAGGGAAGACTCTCCGAGATTAAGGAAGCTATAACACGGCAGGACATAAAGGCACTTGTCAATAAGGGCTATATCCTCCGCTCAAGGAAGAGTGAAGCATCAAGGGCAAGAGCAAGGTTCACTCATTCACAGAAAGTCAAGGGAAGCAGGAAAGGACAAGGTTCAAGGAAAGGCACAGGTAACGCAAGAGATAACAGCAAGGAACTCTGGATGAACAGGGTGAGGGCACAGAGGATCCTTCTTAAGGACCTGCGTGAAAGAGAGATAATCTCAAAAGATACTTACAATCAATTATATTCCAAAGTCAAAGGTGGATTTTTCAGGAATAGAAGACATATCAAACTTTACCTTGGTGAGCGCGACCTCATACAGAGGAAGGAGTAGATAGATAAGGAATCATGTTTCAGGTGTTTTTATGGGAAAAGATAAAAGGACAACAATCGAATTCAGGCGGAAGAGGACAAATTATACCGATTACAGAAAACGCCTTTCGCTCTTGAAATCTGGTAAGCACAGGCTTGTCGTGCGAAGGTCCATGAGATATCTCATGGTCCAATTAGTTGATTATTCGGCGAAGGGGGATAAGGTCCTGCTCACCGTGTCCTCAAGAGAACTCTCTAAGTTGGGTTGGAAACATTCCTGTAAGAATATCCCTGCAGCTTACCTCACAGGGCAGCTTTTTGCGAGACGTGCTAAGAAAGCAGGTTTCACAGATGAGGCAGTTGTAGACATTGGTGGTTTCGTCTCGAAGAAAGAGTCAAGGCTCTATGCAGTGGTGAAAGGTGCTATAGATAATGGCATGAATATTCCGATTTCAGATGATGTCCTGCCTTCAGAAGACAGGATCAATGGTGCTCATGTAGCACACATCGCTGAGAATGTTCCAAAAGACGATACCATGCAGTTCTCAGCAAGCAAAAAGTCAGGTTCTGATCCTGGCGCGCTGAAAGATGATCTGGGAAAGATGATTTCAAAAATAAACGGTTGATGATGAATGCCAGAAGAAGAAAAAAAGAAGAAGGATGAAGTTTTGGAAGGCTCTGAGCCTGAAAACTCTACGGAAACGACCATACAAGAACATGGTGCCGAAGATAAGGCGACTCATGAAGAAGCTGCTGTCGATGCAGATGAAAATGGAGTAGAAGGAGATGATGTGCCCGTGGAGGTAGAGGTTGAAGAAGGCGAAAGTGCATCTATTGCAGAGGATGAGAAGGATATTCCGGAAGTGGAAGATGCGAAGAAGCCTGAAGAGGTCGCAAGACTCTCTGAGATTCCTTTCAATGTCGAAGCATGGCAGCCAAAGACTGAAGTGGGTAAAAGAGTCAAATCTGGTGACATAACTGATCTTGGGGATATATTGTGCTCAGGTGTGAAAGTGCTTGAGCCCCAGATTGTTGATATACTCCTTCCAAGGATAGAGAACGACCTTCTTCTCATAGGGCAGGCAAAAGGAAAATTCGGTGGTGGACAGAGAAGAGTATTCAAGCAGTGCCAGAAGAAGACCAGGGAAGGCAACAAGCCATCTTTTGCGACGGCAGCAGTGATAGGCAATAAGAATGGTTTTGTGGGTCTTGGTTATGGCAAAGCAAGAGAGACAGTCCCTGCGCGTGAGAAAGCGATCAGAGATGCCAAGAGGAATGTTATCATGATCAAGCGTGGCTCTGGTTCATGGGAAGGCGCAGGCGATTATCCAAATTCCATCCCATTCAAGGTTTCAGGAAAATGTGGCTCAGTAGCAGTCGATTTGATTCCTGCACCAAATGGTACAGGATTATGTATAGAATCAGAATGTGCCAAGATACTCAAGCTTGCAGGCATACACGATGTTTGGTCAAAGACAAGAGGTCAGGCCAAGACTAAGATCAATCAGATAAAAGCTTGTTTTGAAGCGCTCAAGAAATTATCCTCGACGAAAGTGAGGGCTGAGGAAGCTGAAAGAGCCAATATTGTTACCGGTAAGATTGTCGATAATAGATGATGAAGATGGTAGAGACTAAAGAAAAAGGATTTGTAGCAGTCATAAGGGTCCGTGGTATGACTAAAGTAAGATATGAGATAAGGGATACCATGGCTATGTTGGGATTGACAAGAAAGCATTCCATGGTGATAAGAGAAGCTACACCATCTGTTTTAGGCATGATTAAAAAAGCGAAAGATTATGTCACTTATGGTTTTGTGGATAAAGCTATCGCAGACCGGTTTGGCCTGTGCAATACAATCCATCTGCATCCGCCAAGAGGTGGTTTTGAGAGAGGCGGTATCAAGAAGAATTTCTCTATTGGCGGAGCTCTAGGATACCGGGGCGAGAAGATATCTGAACTTATCGAAAAGATGTCACCAAGGCAAGTCACTGAAAAATCTACACAATCTACAAAATCTATACAATCAACGACGAAGGCCTGATTGATTCAAGTTAGATCATATGATGACGAGAGTGTTAAAATGAGGACAGCAAGAAGCAGGAAGAAAGACACGAGACAGAGAGGCAATACGACTCATGGTTTCGGTTCGATGAAGAAGAACAGAGGTGCTGGTAACAGAGGAGGCAGAGGTAGCGCTGGTTCTGGTAAACGTGGTGATGCCAATAAACAATATTTCAGGATTAAGAAGCATAAGGTGTTGGGTAAATACGGTTTCAATAACGGAAAGCATCTCACAGATTATTCTCCTGTCAACATATACGCGATTGAAAATTCATTCGATACTCTCAAGAGCAGAGGTCTTTTCAAGGAGCATAATGGTTCTTTTTCCATAGATCTTGCAAGATTGGGTTTCAATAAGCTTTTAGGTACTGGGAAACCCACCCGGAAATATGAGATAGATGTGGAATTTGCTTCACAATCTGCTATTGACAAGATATCAGGCGCAGGAGGTAAAGTCAATGTCAAGCAACCTGCTGGAAAATCCGGAGAAGATCCTGCAGAAACACCAACTGAAACGAAAGAATAAGTCTTTTTTTTGGTAACATATAAAAATGAACTGATTTTTCAATAATCTATTGATTCAAATGGGCGCATTCAAGAATTTTGTACTTAATCTTCCCGAGGTGGCAGCACCCACCCAGAAATCTCTGCCTTTCAAGCAGAAGATGAAGTGGACGGTTATCACGTTAGTGCTTTTCTTCATTCTTGGAGCTATATCTTTATATGGTCTAGATCCATCATCAGAACTTCAGTTCGAGCAGCTTCAGGTTCTTCTGGGTGCAAGTTTCGGATCCATCATATCATTAGGTATAGGTCCAATAGTCACAGCATCTATTGTCTTACAGCTTCTTGGTGGTGCAGGCATTATAAATATCGACAATAAGACGCCAGAAGGAAAACAGTTCTATCAGGGTGTACAGAAGCTTATGGCAGTAGGTTTCATCCTTCTGGAAGCCATTATATATGTCATGATGGGTGGTCTATCACCAGACCCTAGCAGGTTCGCTGGTGCCCAGTTCGTGCAGGTTCAGTTGCTGATCATATTCCAGCTCATACTAGGCGGATTCATGATTCTGTTCATGGATGAGGTTGTACAGAAATGGGGGATCGGGTCAGGCGTGAGCCTTTTCATTGCTGCGGGCGTATCGCAATCATTATTTGTCAGATTACTTTCTCCTGTGGTGCCTGAGGGAGCAGATATCGCCGTCGGTGCTATCCCTGCTCTTGTCCAATCATTCATACTCCAGAGGACACAGGATGCCGTCCTCAACTTTGCAAGGATTGCTGCCACTGTGGCTGTATTTGTCATGGCAGTCTATGCTCAGGCGATGAAAGTAGAGATACCCCTCTCCTTTGGAAGAGTGAGAGGGCACGGTATCAGATGGCCCCTGAAATTCATATATACCAGCAATATCCCAGTAATTCTTGTCGCTGCTCTTCTTGCTAACCTTCAGTTGATGGCACAGCTTTTGTATAATTGGGGCAAGCCCATACTGGGTACTTTCTCACAGGGTGCTCCACAATCTGGTTTTGTGACGTGGATAGTCGCTCCTCAGCTAATGGAAGGGTTATTGCTTGGCACAGTCACCGGAGCAGAGATATTCCGTGCTATAATCTATATGATAATCATGATGACGGGTTGTGTAATGTTCGGTTTCTTCTGGGTTCAGACATCTGGAATGGATGCTAAGTCCCAGGCGCAACAGATAATGTCTTCAGGACTGCAGATACCTGGTTTCAGGAAAGATGAACGAGTCCTTGAACGGATCCTGAAAAGGTATATAACGCCACTGACGATCATGGGTGCGATGACAGTTGGTCTTCTTGCCTCGGTAGCGGACATAAGCAGTGCTCTTGCTAATGGTACAGGTCTCCTGTTGACTGTCATGATCATATACAGGTTCTATGAGGATATAGCCAAGCAGCACATGATGGAGATGAATCCGGCCATGAGAAAGTTCATGGGTGGTTAAGCCTCTTCAAAAGCCAAATTTTAAAAAGTGGTAGCAACCTAACATCCTTTATAACGTGATTCACTATGGACCCTTTTTCAGAATTCATCTTCAACCTGCATCCCTTGATTTCTATCGCTATCATAGCTTTCTCAGTCACACTCTTCACTTCTTTAGTGTATAGGTTTGTGACAGACCAGAAAGTGATGAAGACGCTGAAAGGAGAATTGAAGGATCTCCAGAAGATGATGAAGGAGCATCGCGATAAACCCGAAAAACTCATGCGCATCCAAAAAGAAGCGATGGAGAAAAACATGCAGTATATGCGGCATTCCATGAAACCCACATTATTCACGATGCTTCCTCTGATACTTATGTTCGGATGGTTGAATGCTCACATAGCCTACGAGCCAATACAACCTGGTGAATCATTCGAGGTATGGGTTGAGATGCAGTCTGATGCTCAAGGCCTCGTGGAACTGGAAGTCTATCCGGATAGTCCAGATTTCAGTTTTGAGACACCCAGAGAGCAGGAGATTGTTGACGGTGAAGTCCGGTGGGAACTGAATGGTCCGCCAGGTGAATACGAGCTCAGGTATCACTATGAGGATGAGACTGAAGAACAGGAACTACTGATCACAGATGATCCGGAATATAAGACTCCGACGGTGCCAGGCTCAGGAAGTTTTAAAGAGTTGAATGTAGGGAATGAGAAGGTGGCCCCATTATCTTTCCTCGGTCTTGAATGGGGTTGGATCTGGTCATACATCCTGTTATCTGTCGGCTTCAGTATGATCATAAGGAAGCTGCTGAAGGTTCATTAATCCGTTAATTTTTTAAATAGTCGCCGTTTCTTCTTGCGAATCAAGAGGTTTTAGAAATGATATCACCATCAAAATTTAAGTCGAGGACTTTCAGACGTGTCAAGAAAGTGACACCTGGGCATAACAATGTGACACATTATGTCAAGAGGAAGCCTGGTGTGGCCAGATGTCCTGTTTATGGGACTCCTCTCTCTGGTGTTCCAAGAGCGAGACCATCTGAGATGAAGAAGATACCTAGGACTGCACGAAGACCCGAAAGACCTTTCGGTGGTGTTCTTTCGCCAAAAGCATCAAGGGAGTACATAAAAGAGATGGCGAGATTAGATGAAGAAGAGTAACCCGGGAAAGATGGCGACATCTCCCATTGCGAGGTTGGTTTAGATGATTGAGATAGGAAGAGTCTGTGTAAAGCTTGCTGGAAGGGATGCAGGTAAAAGATGTGTCATAATCGATAATATTGACAAGAATTTTGTCCTGATTGATGGTGAGACAAGAAGAAAGAAGTGTAATATTGTCCATCTTGAGCCGCTCAGCAAGACAGTGAAACTATCTAAGAAAGCTTCTCATGAGAATGTGGTGAAGGTTTTCAAGGATATGGGCATAGAGTTGAAGGAGAAGAAACCGAAGAAAGTTTCAGAAAGGCCCAGGCCTGCAAGAGGTAAGACAGAAAGAGCTTCTAAGACCAAGAGATCATCAAAGGCAGAGAGTGACAAGAGCTCTAAGAAGAAATCCAAGACCAAGCAAAATAAAAATGCATCGGCTGACTCATCTGCTTCTGGTGCTAAAGATGCAGGCACAAAAAAATCAGAGCAGAAGAGCAAAGAAACTTCGGATAATAAGTCAGATACAAAAAAGAAGGTGGCTGATGCACCTAAGAAAAGTTCTTCTAAATCTGAAGCGAAGAATGACAGTGCTTCCAGCAAATAATATTATTATCTTCTATCCTATATTAATTTAAAAATACATTCTTATTTCTTTTCCTCATGGAGTTGTCTGACTTAGAGGCAAGGATCGAATCTGGCCTTAAGAGAAGCTTGACATGGACTGAAAAATCTGATGGTATCCTTAAAGAGGATTCTGGACGATTCCTTAAAGATATAGAAACAGATTCCATCCTTGAGTATAGTGACGGGCTGAAGATATTACATTCTTTCGGAGATCCTTATCAGAGAGGTTTGGGTCATGGGCGGCTTCTTAAGAATGAGATACAGTCAACGAAGATAGTTGATTTCTACGGTAATTTTCTTTACGACCTTTTTTCGAATTCTGATGCGATGCAACATCTTCCAGATAGAATTAGACATAAAGTGGGACATAGCTTGGAACATCTCTTCTATACACCACTTGAAAAACATTCACTCCCTGAGGTTGTTCAAGAGCTGGAAGGTGTATCGGACGGTGCTGATATTGATATGAGAAAGGTGCTCCGCGCCACATTATCTCCTGATGTCATGGAGCAATTAGCAGGAAATTTCTTGAATTTCAGCAAGGATTCATTAGGGAATTATTTTCTTGCCGCATGTAGTGCTTTCTATGTGAGGAATTCTGCGACAAAGAAGAAAGATGAGGCAATCTTTGCGAGGAACATGGATTTTCCTGGCTCATTAGTGTGGAAACCTTTGGTTATTATCAATCATCCTACTGAACCCATGCTTGATCTTCATGGAAATGAGACAGATAGGAATAAACCCGCTCATGCCTATATAACTGCATCAGGTTTTCCGGGGCATGGTCTTACTGGATTTTCAAAAAGTGGGATCGCAATGTCCTCCCATGTCTGTATATCTAAGAATATCTCTAGGAAAGGATTACCATCGCTCCAGTATAATCATCTTCTGTTCACGCGGAATGATTCACTCCAAGGTGTTCTGGATATGAGTGCTGATCCAGCAATGAGATGCACTTCACCACATTCAGTACTTTTTGCTGATAAGGATCAATCATTCTCTTTAGAGATTGATAGTAAACATGTTTTCCCCAGATATATGGATGGCGGCGATGATATACAGATTCAGACGAACCATTTCATAAACCCCTTGATGAGAAGGAGAGAGATGGAATTTCCTCTGGAACGTGAACATACGGTAGGAAGATATAAGCTCATTGATGGTGCCATCTGCTCTTCTTATGGTAAGATCGATGTACAGAAGGCGATTGATATAATCTCATGCAACCATGATGTGTATACAGGCAAACCTGCACCATTAGGCGCGTTCCCTGCACAATTCTGCACACTGACAAGTGTCATATTCGAATTGTATTCTGGTAATCTCTGGATTGCTAAGGATGACCCGCCTTCTGTATGCTATAATCCTTATCAAGGACTGAATCTTTACAGCATGATAGAAGGAAATCACATCTCGGAATCTCGTCCTGAGATGAGAAAATCAGGAGATTCTATCTTTCCAAAGCAGAATAGTGGCAAAAAAAGACGTCTCTCTGATGACTCATTGATCAAAAAATCATATGATGATCTTGTTCTTGCTCAACATTTCATGAACAAGGGACGCTATGATTCTTCCATATCTCATATGGAAGCAGCAGATGCTACCTTTGATTGTCCACAGTATAAGTATGTAAAATCTTTGCTCTATCTCAAGAAAGGAGATGTTGGGACTTCACTTGACATCATGGATGAGTTATCAGAGAATCATAAATTTTCGCCCATGGGAGAATTAGCTATGGATATCTGGAAGGCCAGATGTTATGATATCCTCGATCAACGAGATAAGGCAAAGCAGCTCTATCGTTCTGTCCTTGAGGACCCCACTGCACCGGAAAATTTCAGGAGAACAGCAGCCAGAGGAGTATCAAAACGATTTAAGCATAAGGATATTTCAGGCACCATAGACTTTGGATTTATGGGTCCTCTTGAGTTTTGATCAGAATATGTCTTTTCCTTGGTCCATCGTAATCGCAGAAGTATATACCATCCCATCTTCCAAGGACTAGTTTCCCGCCTTCAACAGC
>JBKGYM010000013.1:0-16904 GCA_046546115.1 Candidatus Woesearchaeota archaeon | reverse complement strand
TGCCATATAACCATTGCCTACTGAAGATATCACTTCCCTGACAGGCTCTCCTTTAGCAGAATAGTTATGATATTCAATCTCCCATCCTTTCTCATTTATCTTATCAGCAAACCAATCTTCTGTCTTCTTAATATTCAGCTTATCCAGATCATTGACAACAATGTCTGCTGCCTTGAGATTGGCTTTCCCCCTCTTCACACCTACAACTAGCCCAAAGCATCCGTTCTTTCCTGCCTGGACGCCTGATACTGCGTCTTCGAACACAATGGATTGCGATGGACGTACTCCCATCTTTTCAGCAGCTCTTATGAATATGTCTGGTTCAGGTTTCCCTTTCAATTCTTCTTTTGCAGAGATGATTCCGTCCACAACAGTGTCAAAAAGATGGGTTATTCCTGCAAGCCTCAGGATGAGTCTTGTGTTTTTGCTGGAAGATGCGATACCCACCTTCACACCTTCCTTCTTCAGGTTCTTCACAAGTTGTATACTGTTGCTGAAGACATTGGGTCTCTTTTTCCTTATTATCTTCTGGAATCTATTATTCTTCCTGTTCCCTAGACCACATATCGTCTCTTTCTTGTCAGTATCATAACTTTTGCCATAAGGGATGTCTATCTTTCTTGAATCGAGAAAACTCTTCACACCATCATATCTTGGTTTGCCATCAACGTACTCCAGATAATCTCCTCTCGTGAACTCTTCTTTTCCTCTCTTCTTGAGGAATTCATCAAACATATCTTTCCATGCTAAGAAATGTATCTCTGCTGTCTCAGTTATCACGCCATCAAGATCGAAGACTGCACCATTGCATCCCTTGATTGTCATCTTGTATCATCTCCTCACGAAAAATCTACCCTATATCTAAACTTTCTCCCTTATCTATTTTGCCTTATTCATTTTTTGATGAGCGGTATAGGCTTGTCACCAGGATATCGGGGGATTTCACAAAACATATGTTACTCAACTCTTTGCTAGCTTTTCTTTTCAGTCTCTCATCTTCAGTCACGAAAATGGACCTTGTATCTTTGTTGAGTGATGCAGCCTTGGATGCCATGGATATGTCTGATTCAGTATCACCGCATACAAGATTTTTCCCGTCCTCAAGATTGAGTCTCATATGCCTGGAGAGATATTCAACCCCATCACCCTTACTGAAAGCTTTTCCGCCATGATTCAGTATCAACTCTATGTCCAGGCCTGTATCCTCAATCTGCAAAAGCTGATCAGGATCATTCTCTTCTACAATCTCTTTTATCATCTTCAGGAAATTCTCCGATTCTTTCCTGGGCACAGAATGATTGATGTCCTGTCTTGCTATTGTGATTTGGCCAAACTTCTTCTGGAAACCAGAACCGATGTAATAAAATTTGCTGTTATCAGGATTTTTCAATGTTCTGATGATTTCCTTCTCTATCGTGTCCAGAAGTTTCTGCTTTCGTTTCTCGATCTTCATTCCCGTAATCTTACCAAGTCTGGTCTGGTATTCTCTTCCTTTTGAACCAGCATAGATGAAACTCCTCTTTGGCGCGACACTCATCTCGAGAATCCCTTTGAGCGGTGCGGATGTGATGATTAAAGACTTTCTTGTACGTTCCATCGCAAAGCTGGAGATGAAAAAAGCATTATATACAGATTGTATTGATGACATATATCTTCCACAGTAGTTGTTGATGGTCCCATCCCTGTCAGTGATGAAAGAATTTATCTTGTCCTTTCCTAAGAATCTCGTGACACGTTTCACTTCCTTGTCAAAATTTTTGTGCTGTTGTTTGATATGTTTCATCAGGCCTTCTTCACCATCCCTCAGAAATACTATGTCTTTCTGCAATTCTGTCTTCTCATAGGAAAGATCAGAATTGATCTTCTTACCTTCTTTGCTCAACAGGACATGCTTGTCATGTCTCCTTGGTATCTTTTCTAGTCTATCCAAGGACTCTTCCAACTTTTTGATTTGTCTTTCGCTGGGTGTTTTATCATCGAACATCAGAGCGATAATTTTCCTTTTCAGTGTGGCTGTCCTTCTCATCTCTTTATAGAATTCTTCAAGATATCTTATTCCGGTCATCATACCATTTCAACTCTGCTGTTTTATATATCTTACTCTTGTGGTTGTGTTTGATATTTTCATCACTTTTTAAGATGTGTCTTTCAGCAGAAACATGAAGTTTCTCTGAGCCACTATCGAATCGGATTGTCATATGAAAGGTATGTTCTCCAATAATGGTCTTGCATATTCAAAAAGCGCAACAAGAGTTATGAATTTCAGACCTCTTGCCAACACTGTTATCATCAAAAATCTTCCAACAGGGTATCTGGTGAATCCATAGATCACTGAAGCTGGCTGTGAGGGCAAAGGGAGATAGTTGAATATGAATAATAGGATACCTCCGCTTTTGTTGAACCATTCTATGTGCTTCGATAATTTATCCTTCGATCTCTTCAGGATCCATCTGCCGAAAACCAGTCCTATGAAGTAGTTGAATAGATGACCTAACGTCCCAGCCAAAGTAGATACCAGGATAAGTTCAATCGGGTTGAGAGGCAGCAGCAGAAATCCGATGAAGACAGCTTCTATCGGTGCAGGGATGAAGAATAATGACAAGAAGAACATGACATAACCCACACCTAAAAGATTCTGAGCAGAGATTGCATTTTTTATGTGATCATATACTTTATATGCTCCATCATACTCTGAGAGGAAATTCTCAAAAATGTTTAATGCACCTTGTATATAAGGTCCCAATGCTTCCCTGAAAACGATAAGAGCAACTCCTATCGCTATTATCGCGATCCAGAAGCTCATCTTGCTGTTGTCTTTTTTCTTATGGACGTCTTTCTTCTTATGTTTCCTCTCTTTGATCATCTCATTTCTCTTATGTCTTTTAATGTGCTTTATATCATGATTAACATTCTTGTTAGGCATATTCTTTTTCTTATATTGTCCTATAAAAATATATCCTATTTTCACATGTGATTTATCTCATATCTTATATACAATCAGACTGGTTCTAATTCTAAAATATAGTATGGAAAAGTTTTATTAGTACACCAGAATACTTGGTCATATGAGACTAAAGGGTTCATCTTTTGTATATTCTAGGAGATTGAACAATTTTCAGAAAAATATTCTGGAGCAGATCTTCATGAAGGCATCTCGTTTATTCAATAAGATTGAATATGGCACTTATGACTTTTTCAGGACTGTTGAGGTGGAGACTGTTGCTTCTTGTAATAGAAGATGTGGTTATTGCCCAGTATCAAAGTATGAGGATGAGAAAAAGAAGTATATGGACAGACAGATTTTCAACAAGATTGTTGATGACTTAAGCTCTATAAATTTCAGAGGCGAATTAAATTTTTCAGGTTATGGTGAACCATTGCTTGATTCACGTATCTTCGAGTTGATCTCTTATGCACGTAGATCGCTGGATAAGAAAACCATGATCACAATAAACACGAATGGTGATTTTTTAGATGTTAGAAAAATAAAACACTTTTCAAAATTAGGAGTGCGTCTATATGTTACTCTGCATGGTCCTAGTGACAATGATGAGAGATTCATCAGAAGATATTCTGAGTTTAAGAACGTCTTCATCAGGCAGAACATCAATGAAAGCAATTTGACTTCCAGGGGTGGACTTGTCAAGGTCAAGAATAAACAGATAAAGAAAATATGTGTCCATGCCCCTTTGATGTTGAAGATTAATTCTGAAGGAGATGTTGTCATCTGCGCCGATGATTTCCATTCAAAAAATAAATTTGGTGATGTGATGACTGAACCTTTAATAGACATATGGAATAAGCCTGATTTTAAGAGGATAAGGGATAATTTGAGAAAGGGAAAGTATGAGTTGGAGATATGCAAGCATTGTTTCACCAAGTGAATCTGATTGGATGGGTGAAGCAAAAGTGTTTTAAAATATAATTATTTTTCTAGATGGTGATTTATCTTGAAGATACTTGCTATTAGTGATTCTAAAACGGAGTCAGGGATTGCTTTCTATGAAGATGGTAAACTTCAATTTGCTTTGAACGAAGAGAGGGTCTCCCGGAAGAAGATAGATGGAAGTTTCCCATACTTGTCATTAGAGTATTTCTATAAGAGATATACGGGTGTTCTGGACTCTATTGATATGGTGGTTTTTGCAGGCATCCATACACCTGCTCCAATTTCGCGTATATTCAATTTTTTGGTGGATATCGACGTAGGAGCAGGAAAAAGATGGTATGGCAATATATATCGATATTTCGACTATCTGATCACTTATCAATTCAGGTTACTCTCTTCAGTCGTTCCAGGGAAGAGGAAGCGGAAACCTATGATTTCCTTGATAGAATATGTCTTGCGGAAGAGATTGTATCCATCACTCAGGGATAAGCCGATATCTTTCGTTGATCACCATATGTGTCACGCTTCAGCCACATTCTATACATCAGGTTTCAATGAGGCACTTGTCGCATCTTTTGATGGTTTCGGGGATGGTGCTTCAGGTAAGTTATATCTGGCAGACAAAGATGGTCTAAGGCCAGTCTTGTCCATTGATGCGCTTGATTCCTTTGGCCTCTATTATTCACTCATCACAGAATTCTTGGGATTCACTCCAGAAAAGCATGAGGGTAAAGTCACAGGTTTGGCTGCTTATGGTGACTATACTAAAGTCAAGGAGAAGTTCCCTTTCAAGCTCACTATGCGTAAAAATCCAAAGTATCTTGGTCGTGGTGGAATGATGGGATTGAGAGATATACATCAGGCTTTATCAGATTACAGGAAAGAAGATGTTGCTGCCTGGCTTCAGCATAATACTGAGATGATGATATGTGATATTGTTTCTCATTATATGAGAAGATTCAATCAGAGGAATATAGCTCTTGCAGGGGGTCTCACAGCCAATGTGAAGATCAATCAGAAGATCCATGAGCTGAAGGAGGTTAAGGCCATATATATCTATCCTGCGATGTCTGACATGGGTGCAAGCCATGGAGCTATCCTTTCCATCACCAAGATCCCCGAATCATTTGATCATGTATTTTACGGACCTAGATACGATGAATCAGAGATTGAGGATACTCTCAAGAGAAAGGGAATGAAATATCGTCATTATAATGACATAGAGAAAAAAATTGCTAAGCTTCTCTCCAAAGGGAATGTTGTGGCAAGATTCAACGGCAGGATGGAATATGGGCCAAGAGCACTAGGTAATAGAAGTATCCTGGTTCATGCAGTTGATAAGAGTATAAATAATTCTTTGAATGAAAAACTGAAGAGGACCGAGTTTATGCCGTTTGCTCCCACCATCTTGGAGGAATCTACGGATAAATGTCTCAAAGGACTTAAGGGTGCAGAACGGACATCAAAATTCATGAATATCTCTTTCAGAGTCACAGATTACATGAGAGAAATATGCCCTGCAGCAGTCCATGTTGATGGGACTGCACGCCCTCAGATCATCAGTAAGAAAGATAATGCGAGTTATTATAGGATAATAGAGGAATATAATAAGATAACTGGGATTCCAGCCATATTGAACACTAGTTTTAATGTTCATGAGGAACCTATCGTGATGACGCCAGAGGATGCCATCAATGGTTTCAGGAAAGCAGGGCTTGATTACCTAGCAATAGGAAATTTCTTAGTGGAGAATGGAGAATGATACCTAGAAGAGATATCACACCCTATAAAGGAATCTTATTCTATATGATGAAATATTTTATGAATCTCTTTTATCATAAGGATTACAGGTTTATCTTCAGGAGATCACTTGAACGTTTTTTTGGTTCAGGAAGGATCTTTTTGCTTTCTCGGGGACGCTTCTCTTTGGATCTGATCCTTGATTCAGTAGGTTATGAGAAGGGCGATGAGATAATTGTTCCTGATTATTATCTCAAAGAGCTCATCCCAAATCTTGAGAAGAAAGGTCTAAAGGTCGTTCTATGTGATATCTCAAGGGTCGACCTCTCATTGTCCTCTGATGATCTCTCTTCAAAGATGAACAGGAACACGCGGTTTGTGATTCTACCACATATGTTCGGCATCTGTGGTGAAGTGGACAAGCTTACTGCTCTGATAAGGAAGAAAAATAAAAGAACACTGATAATAGAAGACTGTGCGCATTCATTCGGTGCTGAGTATGATGGGAAGAAGCTTGGCACATTCGGTGATTTCTCATTGCACAGCTTTGATTACATCAAGCCATTGAACACTCTTGGCGGTGGGGCTTTGCTTGTGAACAATATGGCTCATGAAGAAGCAATTATACATAGTTACAAAAAATTCTCTTCTCCTGCGAAGTTGAGTGCACTGAAGACGCTTCTTTACTATTCAATACAACAGATAGCACTTAAGACCCCTTTCTTCTCAGTGGTCAAGAGATTGCTGAGATCAAAGAGGATCAGGCCACTGCTCTATAGACTCCATAAATCTGAGTCCCATGACCCGGAAAGGTTATCGGGTTTCCAGGCTCTCATCGGCCACTATCAGCTGAAACATTTCAATATCCGGCAAGACATCCTTGAATCACGGATGAGGGCTTATCGTAAACTCTTAAACGCTAATATTGTTAAGCAGATTCCTGTTGGCTATAATAGCAAACATTCAAATTATTCACTGCTCATCCTGACTGGATCAGATTCTTCTTATACTGAAGAGCATTTGTTTAGAAGAGGTGTCGATATAGGGATCAAGGACGAAGTCATGGATCTCTGTGAACGGAGTTCTGTCTTCCCTGACTCTGTATATGTATATGATAGAATGATTCAGGTCCCTTTGCATCATAAGCTTTCATACAGAAAGATGAAAAAGGTTGCTGCTGCTCTGAATTCATATTATGAGTACTCCCTATCTTCTTAATCTCCACAGTTGAAATATTTATCATATGTCACTTTCGGGAGTAAGTGCAGTCTTGACATCATCCAGATAGGTATTCTTAAGGCTTTTATGTATGGCCAACTTGTCTTGTAGTCTCTGAACGTCTTTGGTGGACGTTCCATATACTGGTTGAACTCTTCCTTAGTGAGTCCAAGTCTTTTGATGCATAGATCAATTATCTTTGGATCTTCTATGTGATATACAGAATGTGCACGCTCTATTGCCTTTTCTCTGCTCAGCTGATTGCTCCTTACAAGTGCAGCATCACTATTCAGGTTATCATCAAACTTGAATTTCATCCTTGTGACATATTTGATGAGGCTATGGTATAGATCATCAAAATAATGTGCTCCTGGATACACCCAATCTAGTTCTTTTTTCAGAATTTCTTCAGCATCTTTCCTCACGTAATCAACATGGTACATCGGGAAGAATATCTTGATCCTTCTTATGATTGTATAATAGAAGAGCTCTCTAATTCCTAGATTGAAACCCGGATTGTTAGGCTCCCATGGTTTTAATTTTACATTTCCGAATTCTTTTTGTACATTCTTCAGGTATTCTCCATCAAGGAAAGACCATGATAATGGCTTGATACCTTCTGTCCTGAATGACTGGCCAATCATTATATGTTTTATCCCTTCCTTATGCGCAACACCATAAAGTGATGAACCTATGGCCACGTCAGTCCCCATATTGAGATCGGGTACAGAAGCTTTCAGAAAACTGATCTTCAGATCTTTCGCTTCTCTCCAATCTGAAGTGATGGTTCGCAGCTCAACATTCAGTCTTCTGCAGGCCTTGACCATGTTCTCACCTGCTACAGGATTATCAAAACCATCATTGAAATGTACTGCTAAGGGTCTTAATCCCCATTCTTGAACAACCTTATACAAGAGATATATGCTGTCTCTTCCACCACTGATACCAACAATGCAATCATATTTCTTTCCTCTCCCGTCTTTTCGCATCCTCTGGAACATCTTTCTGAGGATTCTTTTACCTTCTTCTCCAGCAGGGAATATCTTATCCATCCTATCATGCAATCTACAGAAATTACAAACACCATCTTTATCGAATGTGATTCCGGGGACTGTGGTATCCTGTGGACATCTTGTGCATCTTTTGAATTCCAGGTCTGTCTCTTTTCCGTTCACGTATACTTTCTTTCCCATCTTTCCACTTCCGGCACAATGCCTTTTTCCCTTATCTTCCTTGTCAATGTTGTCCCTTTCTCTTCTCTTTCAGGTATTCTTGTCTCTAGGAAAATGACTTCACCAGCAAATTCATTGAATTGTCCTTCTTTTATGATTCCGTCTCCATTGACCGCTAACGAACGTCCGATTTTCTTCTTCCCTTCGTAGGGTCCGCCAACAATGTATCCTACACTTGTCGTGCTGATCACCAAGGCATCATAGAGGTATGCAATATAACTGAGTGGCTTGATCCATTTATCTTTGTATGGATCATCTTCTTCTGTCACACTGTAGTCTACAGTCCATGATGCCGGTGAGAGTATGATCTGTGCACCCATTGCACCCAATGTCTTTCCAATATGCACAGATTCCATATAATTATCAGAACAAATGTTGACTCCAATCTTTCCGAACTTTGTGTCAACGACCCCTAATCTGTCTCCAACCTCATAGAATGGTTGTTCCACTTCCAAGAGGTTTATCTTGTGATACTTAAGGATTATCTTCCCTTTATCATCTATCAGTAGAGCTGTATTGTATAATCTTCCATCTTCTCTCCTCTCAGTCAGTCCTACACAGATGTGAAGGTTATATTGTGTTGCCATCTCACAGAACTTATCACTGAATGATCCTGGTATTGGAACTGCTTCTTTATAGCAGGAAGGATGAGTCCACGCGAAATCTATCGCTTCAGGGAATATGATAAGATCTGCCTCTTTGTCTTGGGCTTCTTTGCACATCTTCTCTGCCCGTTCAAAATTCCTTTCAGGTTCTCCGCCCTCGACAAGAAGTTGACCCATGGCAATCTTTATCATATCAAGGTCTCCCATTATGAACAGGGTTTCTCATATCATTTATATTTTTTAAGTTTCTATATTTTCAATCTAAATGCGATGTATACATTGGCTGCATAACATTTAAAAAATGTGTCGAATACCGAATTTTCTACAGATGAGTGAGAAATTATTGTTCATAGAGCTTTTCAGGGATGGACTCACTGTCGATGATTTTCCGAAGAGCAAGGAGCCAGATATAGAGCTTTTGAGAGCTTTCACACTTTTGAAAGAGAACGGTTATGATATAGAATTTCTGGATGTCAAACTGGGCAATGTCACTTGGGACAAGCTACACAGGAGTCTTGGAACTGCGGATTATCTATTCATAAATTGCAAGACATACAATCGGTATTTTTGTTTAGATCTTATTGCTGAAGCAAAAAAGGTCTCGCTCAGGAGAGACCAAAATGTGAAGATTGTGCTTTATGGACAACATCCTGAGGCTGAACCTCATTTCTTCTTGGATAAGCATGCTGATGTATATATCATACAGCAAGAATTGATTCCTTTCTTCAGGAGTTTTAGCAGTGAGGAAAGGTTTGAGCGAAATCCAAATCTTATATACAAGGAAGCAGATGAGCTTGTACGGAATGAGATTATAGAGGTCAAAGACATGGATGCTCTTCCTTTGTTGGATCTCAGCTACTTAGACGATAATTATTACACGCTTTATCCAATGAAGACCCTGAAAAAGCATAGTTGGGGTTTCTTGACAGTCAGTAAGGGCTGCCCTTTCAGTTGTGTTTTCTGTTCACGGACACTAAGGGTATCATGTGGTCATATTCCGAGATTCTTTTCAGCAACAGAGACTCTCAGACGAATCCGTCGTCTTATAGATGATGGCCATAATTTCATACGATTCCTTGATGATGATTGGCATGATAAGATTTTCATAAGGAAAATATGCAAGGCCATCATAGAAGAGGGACTGGAATTCAGATGGATGGCTCAGGTGAGGGCAGACAGTCTTGATATGCCAACATTGAGGCTGATGAAGAAGGCAGGTTGTGAATGCCTTAATATTGGTGTGGAATCGGGTTCAGAAAAGATACTCAAGGTCTTGAAAAAAGAAGAGACACTTGAAGACATCCGTAAAGCATTCTCACTCTGCAGGAAGCTTGACATATATACTGTTGCATATTTCATGATAGGGAATCCAGGTGAGACCGACGAGGACTTGGAGATGAGTTTTGACCTTCTTAAAGATTTAAGGCCTACTATGTTGCAGATTGCATACTTCACTCCTTACCCTGGTTCTTCCTTCTATGGCGAGCTTCCTGATGGGGCGAAATCAAAGACGGGCTTTTTCCATTATGCTAACATTGTATATAATTTCAGTAGTATCAACACAAAAAAACTCAAGAAGACGATGAGAAGATGGAATCTCTGGTTCTACTCTAGGCCCCGGAATTTTCACAGGCTTCTTACCTTTCGTCTTCTTTGTTTGATCAATAATCCAAGGCGAGAGCTATCTGTCTGGCGCGAGATATTCATGTCTTTCTGGCCTTTCAGGAAATGATCATCTTCTAAGAACTCTTCTAACCAGATCAATCCTGCTATTGTTCCTTCCCACATAGCAGTCATAATAACAATTACAATTTTTTGGGACTGTCCTTGCGACATCTTCTTTCATCTTTTCATAATCATCGAAATCCAGTGCGTTCACTCCAGATGCTTTAATATCGTGGCATGGTTTTATGTAACCGTCACAGTCTATTGTGAAAAAAGGCTTGGTGGCTGGACAGTCTATTACATATTCTCTCTTAGCGTATGTTTCCATGTTCCTGATAAAATCTTTGCTCTCAGAAATCTTGTAACCATTCTTTTTCAGTCTGATGAGTCTGTTCTGCAGTCGTCTTAATCTTCTTAGCTCTTCTTCATTCCTGAATTCAAGAGCAGGTGTATATCCCCTGAAATCATATTCTCCTTGATCTGAATGGATCAATGATAGCAAGACGGGTATATCATATCTGGATGCTTCTTTTATCATCGGGATTATCTCTTCAGTGTTTTTAGAAGTCACAGTCAGTATGGCTGAGGGTTTTATGCCATATCTCTTTGAATTATCAGCTATCTTCTTGAACCGATTCATGGTATTCTTTGTCAATCTTTTGTTTCGGTGCGATGTATCGCATGAGAATGTCAGATAATCCAGATTTTTGAGTTTGGCGAATTTTCCATCATCTAGGAGCAATGTGTTTGTTATCAGGCTAGTGGCGGCTTTCTTTGATGTATGATCTATAAGTTCAAAAATACCATCGTATAAGAGTGGCTCTCCGCCAGTGAATATGAAATGCATGTGCTTATTCTCTATGAACCTGTCTATGATAGTCTTCCATTCTCTTGTTGTCAATTCATTTTTCTTTCCTGAATTATCCTTGATCTTACAATATGAACAGTCAAGATTACACCTTCTGGTAAGGATGAGACCCACACCTTCTGGCTTATGGCCTTCTAGGTACTTGAAGCCAAATTTACATAATCTTGTTATCCTCATGCCTCTCAACTCTCTCTTTTATCCTTCTTATGCTCTTTCTCAGCTCAGAATCTTCAAGATTGTAATCCATTATTGTGGCCATATTCATATCATTGATGTCATCTATGCGATCGATGATGTCAAATCGGTTCTCGGTTATCAGTGATCTGCCTACAAGGTGAAGCTTCTCATCATTCATTACCAAACTCCTTGATCTTCTGCATCCGAATCTACAGTTCTCGACGAGATCGTCTTTGGAATAATAACAGAATGTGGCACAGTTGATCATCATATTCCCGTATATCACAACATCTTTCGGAAAATCTATCTTTTCGCCGATAAAAGTCCTCTTATACATGAGTGGCCTCACATATCCTATGTTGAACTCATCTCTTATTATCTTAGAGAAGGCTCTGTTAGTCACGTTTGTTGTGTATATTATCTCTTTGGACTTGAATTTTCCCAGGTATTTGATGAGGCCGAGGTCTCCTGTCACAAATCCATCAAAGAAGGGACTTACCTTGTCTGCGAATTCTTTCATCATGGGAAGCTCATTCTCTTTCACGACGATAGGGAGCTGGAGCATGACTTTCTTGTCTATCTTACGGATAGAATCAAGAAGCCGTCTGTTCAGGGACAGAATATTCTTCTTGTAACAGGAGAAATCTCCGATAGTGACCAGATCAACATCATTGAGCTTCCCAGAGGAATTGATCTTCTCTATGTTGAAATCTAATATTTGTAGGTTTATCCTCATCTTAGTTCACTGAAATTATGCTTCTTGATCTTCTTTGGTTCAAAGAATTGTATCTTGACTGCGTTTTTGAGTTCTTTCACAATTTTCCCTGAGTTCTTAGTCTCGAGGAAGTTTGAGAAGATATCCTTGAAATATGCATACGCGTTTAACATGGACGGATCATCTATTATATCTCTCCTGTATCTATAGGGTTTGTAAAAGCTCTCTGTGATTTCAAAGTGATATGCTTGTTTTCTCAGACGTCTTATCCATTCTCTCTTCACCCTGTATCCGCCAGGGTCGGAATTATACTCATGGATAGCTTCTTTGAAGATACTTGTTGTATCATATACATATCCTGATGATCTTTGCCTGCCCTCTATCTTGATATAATCAATCCCTGCTTCAATCATCTCTGGTATGTGATTAAGGGCTGATTGGAATTTCATGAAAAAGAATCTTGCTTTAGCTCCAGTGTCAAGAAATTTGACTTTCTGTGAACATTGAACATTGCATGGCTCACCTGCAAAATAATCTCCCATGTAACATATTGAATCTTGTGAATAGCATTGGAAGCCAAATGCGAACATCTCCACTTCAAGGCCAGTGTTATCCTTGATAGATTTTGCTTCTTGTATGGAGATGTTCCTATCAAGTATCAGCTTATGGACGCCGTGTTCTCTTAGGAAGTTCCCAAAATCGCTGTTTGAGCATTGTCCCTGTACACTGAAAGCAATTTTCAATCTTTCATGATTTTTTCTTATGATGTCTATGAGTCCTATGTCACTTATTATTATAGCGTCTACTCTAATATTCTCCAGAAAATCAAGTTTCTCCCTTATACTGTTAAAGTTGTCCTCGTTGTAAGATGAATTGAAAGTCACATTGATCTCTACATCTTTTTCATTGGACAGATTTACAATCTTTTGTAGTTCTTTCCTCGAAAAATTGGAACATCTGCTCCTTTGATGTTTCACATCATTAAGGCCCAGATAGATTGCATCTGCACCGGCTTCTATAGCAACCATGGCAGAATCAAAAGAACCTGCAGGAGCTAAGACTTTCATATTGTTGGGCAAGCCTTTTAAGATTTAAAGTTTGTGTTATATTTACATCTCATAAAAATATTTATAGGAAGTTAAGATGTTTCCAAGATGATGAACATCCCAAAGCCTCAGTTTCGATATAATTTGTTCTGGCAGACTTTGTCAGTGTTGTTCCTTGTTCTCGTGACGATGATAGTATCCTATGTACTAGTCCCTATTCCGCCAGTGGATCATGAAGAGATTGATTCAATCTCCGCTGCATTATCTGGCAGGGATGAACCCTTTTATCCCATATTAGGTTATACTCTTCTTGATTTTGTGTTAGGATTCTCAACAGAAAAAGAGTCTATCGTGTTATTTAATATACTGTTCTTTTCATCAATCTTGTATATCCTGCTCTTTATTTTAGGACGGATAATGTCTATTGATGCTGGCCTTTTGGTCTTCTCTGTTCTCCTTTTGATTCTGAATCCCGTATTCATATCTTATTTTTTACACACGGTGAGCTTGGTATTTCCTCTTTTCACAATACTTAACATAGCATCTCTCATATTCTTCATATTTTTCATAAAGAATCTGGGAACGCTCAAAGGTGTTTTTATAGGGATATGTTTTATTTTGATCCAATCATTGGCATCATACACTACTCTGTTCGCCCTTATATCGTTGTTTGTTTTGTTCTTGAGCGGCATCATCATGTTTAGGCCTGGATCAAAGAAGCTGTTCCATTATCTAATCATCTTCATGATTGCTGCTCTCCCCGCTATAGATCTTCTTCCTAAATTCTTTGTATATGCACGGACGCGAGGTACGCATATGCTCATCACAGAGTCATTAGGCCAGTTCTTCTTCACATTCTCACCTATCTTTCTCACTTTTGTAATACTTCTATCTGTTCTGCTTGTATTGCAGTATACTAGGATTCGTGCTATATTACGTCCAGATAGAAAAATATCATTCCTTCTTGTATATGTGTTACTTGTCTTAGCAATCTTCTCCGGATTCTCAATTTTTGTGAAGTATAATGCTTCACGCATTTTATCCTTCATCTTGCCTTTGCTATATTTTTTATTCACTGGTGCCATTCATCGTTGTTCAGCATCCAGGTTCAAGAGAAAGGCCTATTATCTCACTATACTGATCATCCTTGTGCCTGCTCTCATATTCAACTCTTTCATGGCATATGGCTATATTATGGATGCCGAAGAATTATGCTCTTTCAAAGAGGATGCTTTTTCAATCATAGATTCTGAAAGACCAGATACAGTATTATTTTCACCATTCAGCCTTTTCTACAGTTATCTTCCTAATTTCGACATAGACCTTCTTGAACTTCTGGATGATGATGGATATCCTTTACTTCGCCAGAGATTGAGTGGTGACAGAATAGTTCCTGGTGTGGAGAAGATTAAGACACCCTCGTATACTTTTCATTTCACTCCAAAACTTTATTCTGATCAGGAAGTTTCTCAAAATTTCAGTCACCTTGATAGATTCTATCTTCTTCAGGATCTAAAGTATCCAGATTATATCGGAGATAATTATAAAGAGGATAATTGTGAGGTCATCATGTCTTATGGTAAACAAAAACTCTATCACTGTGTTGATTCTCGTTGATTTTCATCTGATACAAAACAAGTTTTAAAAATCTCCAAGACACTCTGGTTCTATGGATGGCAGCCTTGATCCAAAGGACATAATAGAAGATTATCATAAGAAGAAGAAAGAAGCACCACGTCTATGCAAGAAATGTGGAAAAAGTGAGATGAAAAAGATAGGTGTACGAATGTCTGCATCTGTGAATTATATGGTGTGGAGATGTGAGGGCTGTGGTGCCGAGACTCTTGAATTTGTTGGCCTGAGTGATGATGCTGAGAAAATGTTTCATTAGTTTATTTCATCATTGAGCAGATTATATGGTCTTCTATTGGAAATTTTTATAGCCACTGGACAGCTTTTTTTTTAAGGTAACACTTTATAAGCCTCTATTTTTTCTGTTGACTGTATCCACAGGACACTGGACAGATGTTGATTTTTCTTATAAATGATTGAGTCACATTCTCTGTTGGGTGATCCAGATGGCAGGAATTATAGCTAAAGATACTCCGTTGATAGAACTGACTTTAAGGAAGTATGAGAAACCTTATTTCGATGATAAGCGAGATTTGGTGAGGAAATACTGTTTAAGCATAGGAATCCTTCAACCTGGTGATTCGAGAGATGTTGTGGTGGATGTACTCTTTGCTCTTCTGATGGCGAAGAAAGACAAAAGACTACTCTCTTCTGAAGAGATAAAGGAATATGTCATAGAGATAAGGAATGAGCGTAAGATGCAGCTCAATGGTGTTGCTTCTTCAAATATCAGAAGACAGATCAAAAGGCTAAGAGAACTCACTCTTGTAGAGAAAGTCCGGAATTCCTATAGGATCTCTGAGTTTGCGCGTGTAGAAGAGATATTTGATGAGAAGCTTCAACGCTATATAATCCCATCAATACTTGACCGTCTGAAAGAGTACAATAGGAAGATTGATGAAGAATTTACATGAAGTGATTTGCTAACGACAAGAAATATTACGTGCAATCGGTGTCATTCCCTGTATAGAAGAATATAAATATATTGGATGAGAGACTTATGCTATGACGGTCGTTAAATCTATTTTGGTTGCCACTGTTAATGTGGTGTTTCCAGCTCTTATCGTCTCTTTCTTGAGTCCTGAGCATCTTCTTGGCCCAAAAATGGCTTTCTTTGTAGCATTGATGCTGCCACTCTCATATGGTGCCTTATATCTCTTACAGAAAGGCAGGCTCAGTTTATTCTCTTTGATAGGGCTTGTGAGCATAATCCTTACAGGAAGTTTCGGAGTCTTGGAGCTCTCTCGTCTTTGGTTGATCCTCAAAGAGACAGGCATCCCCCTAGTTATTGGTCTGGTCATCCTGGCTACCGGAAGGAACAAGAGACCGTTCATGGGCAGACTCATGTCGGAGGTCATCAACATGGAGCATATTGAGGCAGCATACCTCTCAAGATCCAATCGCAAGAGATTCCAAAGGGACATACGTAAATGTAATGCGCTATTCGCATCAGTCTTCTTTCTCGGAGCAATCCTGAATTTTATTCTGTCTTTCTTTGTCTTGTCTTCAGAACCTGGGACTTCAGAATATGCAGCAGAGGTCGGAAGGCTCACTATGCTCTCTTATCCTGTGATCATACTCCCTGTCATTCTTATGCTTATGGTCGTGTTCGCTATATTTGCTAGTGATATAGAGAGAGCCACAGGCAATGATTTCACTGACTACATGAGATGATTCCTGATATACAAAATTCATTGATCTTTCTCAAAGACATACATATCAGTAGAGAATTTTTTTGCCTCACTCCTTTTGTATCTGATGAGGTTGAATCTTCTCTCGAAGAGAGATCTCAGTTCTTCTTTAGAGTAAAAATGGGGTGTGAATCCTTCAGGGAGACCTGCAAAATCTGAGGTATCATTGTCATTGTTGAATGCTCTCAGTATAACCTTTCCATCTATCTTCAACATTTGGCCTAAATTGTGTATATAACTGTCTCTTGAATCCACATCCAAACTATGAAGGCATCCTTTGTCTATCACAACATCAAATGTTCCTTCTGGAAATATATCATCAGCAACATCGCCAGTGACTAATATACAATTGTTTTTTTCTTTGCAGGAGGTCTTGGCCATACTGATTGCAATCTGTGATATGTCGATACCGAATACTTGATTGAA
>JBKGYM010000012.1:0-17512 GCA_046546115.1 Candidatus Woesearchaeota archaeon | reverse complement strand
ACCATTCCAGCCACGGTACCCATAGCACTCATGGTAGTCACGGCAGTCATGGAACCCATGGCAGTCATGGCACTCACGGCAGTCACGGCAGTCATGGTAGCCACGGCACTCACGGTAGTCATGGCAGTCATGGCAGTCATGGGTCTTATGGTGATCATGATGATTATGGCGATGGTTGTCCCCCAAAAGAATATGATGATTATGGTGATGGTTGTCCCCCTTCTGAGTGATTATGTGTCTAATCCCATTTTCCATTGTAAGGATCATATGTGCAATTGTGGGCCCTTTCTCCTGTCTCTTTGTTTAATAAATCAGCCATAGGGCGACAGTCAAAGCAGATATAACGAAATTCACAATCTTTGCATATCCTGATATTATCTTTTGAGATAGTCCACGCATTAGGCAAAGCATTTCTAACTATGATATCTTTTAGCGTGTTTTTCAGTATGTTACCTAGGTCCTTATATTTTGCAAAGCTACACGGAAAGACTTCTCCATCATACCTAATAGTCAATTTTCCGTACCAGCAACTGTTAAAAAATCTGTTCCTCGCAAAATATTTTATGTTCTTCTTCATTATTTGTGGTCTCAGGTAACTTGATTTGACTAGATTTTTTCTATCAGGGAACAATGTTTTATCTTGTCCTTTTCCCGCTGGCAAAAACATGGATCTATTTAGTCTAATACCAAAACCTCTTGCTAGATTTTGCATGCCTTTAATGTCATCTTGGTTTGCAGAAGTCATTACTGTGCCTAAATTTAATCTTATACCCTTTTTCTGGATTATGGGGATTGTCTTCATAAGTGTCTTAAAAGAACCACTTTTCCCTGCAAGTTTGTCATGTTGCTCAGCAATATGAGAAAAGATTGTTATCATCACTGATACATCATATGTCTTAAAAGAATCAAGGAGGTTTTCATCTAGTAATGTTCCATTAGTTATCACTGTGATATCAGCGTCACTCCTTTCTCTTATGAATCTTATCAATTCAATAAGATGTGGATGCATAGTTGGTTCTCCGCCAGTTATCTTTATTTTCTTGACTCCTTGTTCAAATGCTTCAATCAGTATATTTTTCCACTCTTCTAGTCCGAGAACCTCTTTTCTTGTATCATATGCATTGCAACAATAGAAACAATCCAGATTGCACATATGTGTAATTTCCAACCAAATTTCGTGCAGAACTGGTTCGGGTCTGCGGAGAGTGTACTTTCTTCTCTCTTCACCTCTAGGTTCACAAGATGTTAAGACGTTCCTATCATAAAGTTTTTTTAAAGTACTGCCTTTCGAGAATGCAATTCTGTCAATATAAACATTATCTTCCAGCTTTCTCAGGAAATCTGCTAAACTCTTATTAATCCAGTAAAAAGTTTCTTTCTCCAGATCGATGATTATAGATTTCTTATATCCGTTAACAATTTTGCAATGTGGTGATATCCATATTCTCATTTGTAATGCTCCAATTGTGTGATTTCTTTGATGAGTGGCGATTAAGGATAAGATTACTTTATATTTATAGCACCAGGATAGAGCTAAGAATTATAAAGGTTTTGTTAGACACGGCACTGGTGAAAATCTCGAAAAATTGATAACCCAAAAGAGCTGAAGCCCTAATGAGGTGAAGAGACAAGGCATCATAATATCAGTCAGAGAAACACACAGAAAATAAAACAAAACACCTGCTTGAGAAGAGAAATTGTTGAATCTACATTCTCCACCCTGAGGAATGTTCTGAGCCAGCGTTAGTTATATAGAATCCAAGAATAAAAAGACAGAAATTTATACAAACGTGATAGCTCACAACATCATAATCCACATATCAACTTTTTCAACAGTACCAGGCGCCTGAACTACTATCATGTCTTCCTGGGCCCAGATTGTTATGATGATTGAAACCGGCTGAGACGTCAGTCAGAGAAGAGACAACGCCAATCACTGCAAAAGTACCCACTGCCACAGCGCTCTGCTTTGTTATTCTCCCATCCTCTTGGGAGAGAAAATCAGAAACCTTCTTCTTGAACCTGGGTAGCCCACCAGCCATAGAATTAAACAAGAAAGCATATATTTTAATCTTTCTGTTCATTGAATGTATGAACTGTTGTAGACATCAAGACTTACTATAAGTAGTTATCTTCTGCGGATAATCTGTGATTATAGCATTAACACCCAATCCTAACATACGAGCAATCTCTTTATCACTATTGACAGTCCATGCATTCACCAACAGACCATTGGAAGCAGCCATCCTCATGATCTCTCCGGTTATGAACTTGTGTGGAAGATTCAATGCATCTGCCCCTATATGTCTAGCTTTCCTGATGAACTTCTTCATATAGTATAATCTCCGGAAAAAGGTTCCTGGAGATTTCCTCCTCACAAAAAGAGCTGCTGTCTCTATGTTGGGAGAAGAGTGCTTGATATATCTCAGTATCTTATGATTGAAAGAGGATATCATCACCTTTTGCTGCATATCACGCTCCTTGATCATATACAATATCCTGTCTGCAATATCATAATCTATCTTCCTGGATTTGATCTCTATATTCACTCCGCATCTCCCATTGAGGAAATCTAACGCCTCATCAAGCGTCAATAGCCTAGTATTGTCAAGTATGACAAGGTTACTTATCTCTTCAAATGTCAATGCCTTGATATGGCCTTCACCATTAGTCACACGGTTCACTTTAGAATCATGTATCACTATAAGCTCACCTGTATTACATCTCCGTACATCCAGCTCCACATAATCTGCTCCGAGATTTATAGCTTCGATGAACGCCTGTAGAGAATTCTCAGGAGCTATACTGCTTGCTCCTCTGTGCGCCATCACATAAGTCATGAGGGTTGAGGAAAGTGTCAAATTTATAAATGTTTTAGATTTGCCATGCCCATGAAAATTGTAATGAGGTGTGTGAATAGATGCCTGTTCCAGATAGTAGATACAGATTAAGCATCGCTCCTATGGTGGACATAACAGACAAGCATTTCAGGAGGATGTGCAGGTTCCTGACAAGAAAGGCACTCATCTATACTGAAATGATTGCCGCGCCTGCAATAATAAATGGAGACCAGGGAAAGCTGTTAGGACACCATGAAATTGAGGCACCTATTGCTGTGCAAGTGGCTGGCTCTGACAAGAAAGAGATTGGAGAAGCCTGTAGGATAATAGAAAGATATGGTTTCGAAGAAGTAAACCTTAATGCAGGATGCCCTTCTCTCAGGGTTTCAGAGTATGATATGGGGGCATCCCTGATGGCATATCCAGAGAAAGTTGCCGATATATCAGAGGCAATGCTGAAGAACTGTACTGGACCTGTCACAATAAAACATCGGCTCGGCATAGACGGAAGAGGTTTAATACCTGATGAGCATAGGCCACTCAGAGACTCATACGAAGACCTGAAAGAATTTGTTGAGACTGTGAAGCGAAAAGGAGTTAACAAGTTCATCATACATGCAAGAATAGCAATACTGAAAGGTCTCAATCCAGGTAAGAACAGGAGTATCCCTGAGCTTGACTATGATAAAGTATACAGGCTGAAAGAAGAATTTCCAGATCTTCACATAGAGATGAATGGAGGAATAAGGACATTAGAGAGCATAAAGCAACACCTCCAGAAAGTAGACAGTGTGATGCTAGCCCGTGTCGCATATGAGAATCCCATGATACTCGCTTTTCTTGATGATATCATAGACTGCAAGAAACCTGAAACGACAATGACAAGAAGAAGGTTGATAGAACACATGATAGATTATTCAAGGGAACTTGAAGATAACAATGAAAGATCCATCCCTATACTTAAGCACATGTATGGATTATTCCATGGAAAAAGAGGAAGCAGAAAATGGAGACAGTCTATAATGCCACCGTACAACACCACCAAAGCATCAGGGGTCCTTATGGAAGCAATGCAGGTGATAGAAAACGAGATTCTTGATGAGGTTCCTGATGCAAAAGATTTCTGAACAGAGAATATGACAATAATATAAGAATAAAATAAAAATAAAAAAGGATTCATTCCTTCTTCTCATCTGTGGTCTCTGAATCTTCAGAATCTTCAGAATCATTTCCAGTCTCTTCCGTAGAAGTGTCTTCTGGAACACTCTCGACAGATTCTTCATCATCAAATCTAGGGACGTCTTCTGAAGTCTCGTCCTCTGCACCATCTTCTTCAGATCCACTAGTGTCAGAAGCGGTTGCAGCACTCTGAGATCCAGCTTCTGTATCTTCTTGTACAGCACCAGAACCAGTATCCTCTTCTGAAGACTGGGATGAGGCATCCTGAGAACCTTCCGGCTTACTCACCTGCTGAGCCTGAAGACCTTTCTCTGTCTCGATCGGTTCAAAAGAGACGACATCATCAGTATATAATTTAGTGCCCTTCACAAGACCTGTGAAATGCACAAAATATTCATTACCATCGTCACCTGCTATGAAGCCATAGCCTTTCTTGACATTATACCACTTTACTTTTCCTTCCATTTTTACCTCCTCTGTACTGCTAAAATGTGGGCTGGAAACAACCAGCATGTTAAAGATAGTTAGATGGATATTTTAAAGTTTTGTGAATGGTGACTCCTTTTATGCGTAAGTGTTTCTAAAAAGATATAAATATCAGATAGCCATAGGTTCAGGTATGGCTAAAAAGAGCAGACATAAATTATCTTCTGAGTCGAGATCAAAGCAGTATGACGTGATAACGGTAGGTTCGGGCACACTTGATGTCTTCGTCGACACGGAAAACAAGATAATGAAAGAGAAACACAAGAACAGCAAGCCAACAGAGATGATAGCATACCCACTGGGCTCAAAACTTCTCATTGAATCACTCAAGTTTGAGATTGGTGGAGGGGGAACCAACACTGCCGTAGCGTTTTCAAGGATGGGATTGAGAACTGGATGGATAGGAAGTATAGGTTCATGTGAGAATTCTGACTCAATCACCACCAAGATGAAAGAAGAGAAGATTGACTTCCTGGGAAAGAAAGGTAAAGGAAGAGCAGGATTTTCCGTGATACTGGATAGCAAAGAGAACGATAGGACAATATTGACATACAAAGGAGAGAATAATAATCTACTTTTCAAGGATCTCAAGAAGAATGATATAAGCAAAACAAGATGGATGTACTTCTGTTCAATGGTGGGAAAATCCTTCATGACCCAGAAAAGACTGGCAAGATTTGCTAAGGACAATGGAATAAGGTTGGCATTCAATCCCAGCAGTTATCAGGCAGAACTCGGAATCCAGAAGCTCAAGAATATACTGAAATATACAAACATACTGATTTTGAACAGGGAAGAGGCAGACTCACTAACCAAGAAAAGGGATCTGAAAGATATGTTCTCATCAATACACTCAACTGGGCCGAACATAATAATAATCACTGACGGAAAACGGGGTGCCTTCTGTAGTGATGGTATAAACACCTACAAGGTTCATCCTCAGAAGACCAAGATAAAAGAGACAACAGGAGCAGGTGACGCCTTCGCAGCATCATTCCTAGGTGCGTTCATCAGGACTGAAGATATAAGGAATGCACTGAAGATAGCAACAGTGAACGCCCAATCTGTCGTGCAGGATTATGGTGCAAAGAATGTGCTGCTGGATTGGGAGACTTTACAGCGGAAGGAAAAAAGACGACCTGTGAAGATCACCGAGATATAGGTTTTGAAGATGGGATTAGACCAAGATGATACTCCGGTAGGCTCAATAATCGCACTCATTCTTATTACAATTACAGTCTTCATAATAATTGTACTGACATTCGATTCTTGTAGCGAATATGCCTATAGTACAGAGTACCAACTATGCGGTGACATAGAGATGGAGATCATTGCTCCTCACAGCCAAGAGAATCCATGCTACGATAATGAAGGAAACGCCCGATTCTCATACAGGAACACTGGCGAATTGCCTTTCGAAGGCATAAATCTAAAGCATGAAGATGTTGATGTCAATATATCTGATTACGTTCCAACACTTTCCAGAGGAGATGTCGTGATCGATCTGGATCTGCAGATTGGCCAAATATTCAGACCTATCAACGTCAGTCCCATAGTGTATTTTGAAGAACTGGATGAAGAGATCGTGTGCGAAAGATCAATGGAAAAGGTAAGAAGGCTTGAGAGGTGTAATGAGCAGGGGTGATACTCAGGCAAATTTCTTAAAACTGTCTCTCAGATTTTTGACAAGCGTGTTGAAATAAGATTCAGGCAATCTCTTGCGTTTCCATGATTCAATCTCTATCCCATCACCTTCAACACGCGGTATTATGTGGAAATGGACATGAAAAACAGTCTGGCCTGCCTCTTTCCCATTATTGAGCAGGACATTGCAAGCAGGAAATTGTGCGTCCATAACTCGTGAAGATAGAGCGACATGGCGCATGAGCTCATCAAGGATGTATTTTGGAATGTCCTCCAGACGTTCAAAATGCCGCTTTGGCACAACGAGCATATGGCCATCGGCTGTCTTTGGAAAATCTATAGAAAGAAAAGATAGCGTATGCTCCATCTCACAAAGTTTACTGAATCTGAAACCATTAGTGTGTGTCTTCCTTTTACCAGAGATAAATTCACAGAATATACACATATCAGATTCATTAAGATTCTAATATTAATATGTTTCTATGACAGAAATATGATAATGGAATTTGATTGTGACCTTGTAAGGACACATTTGATTTACCAGATGTGTATATAATCAGAATTAATATGAAACTCATTCATATATCATAGTAGAAAGAAGAAGATGACAGGGATCATGAGACAACCCATAAGATAATTCTTTGCCACACCAGCATACGATGCTGCGAGTCCAGTCAATGTACAGAAGAACAGAATCAAGAAGCCAAGGAGACTGTCAAAGATAAAGGATAATAATACAATGGACACGATGACTGATGATACAAGCTTTGTATAATCAATCATTGAGACAACCCTTGACATAAATCTGGACAAACGTATCGCAGCGACTGATGCGATCATGCCTGAGATCATCATGCAGAGCACAAGAATAATGAAAGAATCAAATTCTAATATGCCAAGCAGGTCCTGTATGGCTATGATTGAACCGTTTCTTGCCCTCTCTATAGCAAAAAGTGAACCCAACGATGCTACCATACCAGATGTATTAAGACCACCCAGTAGGATCATGAAATCTTCCTCGTCGAGGCTTGAGAATAACCGGCTGAGCACGACTGCGTTCTGGCTTGTGCTGAAACCCGGCATAAAAGCTGCAAAAAGTCCAGCGACTGAAGAGATGAAAGTAGGAAAGACAACATATTTTTGCGGGATATGCGATGTCATATGCTGCTTTGCAGCACCGCTCTCTGATCTAAGGCTCTCTATTAGTATAGAAAGACCAAAAAAACCGGATAACATATGGAACATAGGGTTATCTAAAGAGCTCATGCTCAGTATGATAGCCCCATAGCACCCAGAGATAAGAAAGAATATAAGCCGCTTTATAGAAACCTTTGAAGAACTTGGATCTACAATTATGAAGATGGATATGAACACAAGAGCATGCCCAATATAGCTACTGGCAATATCGTATATGTGAGAGATGAAGAGGCAGAATGCGCCTAATAGAAGGAGCGAGAAGCTCAGGCCGATAAGGCTTCCCAAGACTGTCAGCTTCACTGCTCTATGCGCTTTTCCCTGCATGAACATCCTGTGCCCTGGGAGCGCAGTGAGGAATTGGGAAGGGTCTGGGGCTCCCAGATATATTCCAGGTATAGAATCTATGAAAGTGTGGGTCACACTCATAGATATTATGAACACAGCCAAGTGCTGCACATACACTACCCCTTCAAAAAGATTGACACGTGAGATCAACAGAGCGGATAGAAGATTGATATGAAGCCCAGGTATCATGCCTGTGAAGATACCTGCAAAGATTCCCATGAACAAGAACGTAAGCAAAGTAAGCATGTTATAATATATAAAAAAAGATTAAAGAAACATGCGCGGAGAAGTATAGATATTTTCCGGAACATATGAAAATGCTTACATGACAGAAATAATATTTCCGGGACAATCAGATAAAATTGAAAAGCTCACGGAGCCCCTGGATGACCATGTTGACTCCGATTGCCCCAAGGAAGAAACCGTTTAACCTTAAAAGGATAGCCATGTTCTTATCGAAAGCTATCTTCAACTTCTTCTTGGATAAGACATCCCTGAACTTCTTGAGACCAGCAATTATCATGAAATTAGCTATAAGGATAATCAGAATGGAGAGAAGCGCAATATTTGTGCCTAAATCTTTGGTCATCAGAACGACAAGAGAGATTGTTCCAGCACCGACCATATACGGCAGAGCTATCTCTTCAGCGAGATTATCAAGATCGCCGTGCATGATAATCAATGCTTTCTGCCCTTTTACGATGAACAGGTAAGCAAGAGAGAAGATGATGACTCCGCCGAAAATCCTGAATGAATTGAACTCTATCCTCAGGACTTTCGTGAATAGCCAGTCACCCGTGAAGACAAACACTACAAAGACCAATAATGATATCATCGAGGCTTTGAATAAAACCTTGAGAAAATCCTTGTTCTCCAGCTCTTCCATGACCGGTCCAAGGTATAAGAACATGGCAAATGGATTCATCATCGCTAAGAATGCAGCAATATGGGATATCATCACCATATAATCTATCCGCATCAAATTTAAACTTTCCGATTATCGACACTGCCAAGATACAAAAAAAGAAGAAAGAAAAAAAGAAAAATTATGATGTGGAATCACATCATGCCAGGCATTCCACCCATGCCGCCCATTGGCATTCCGCCAGGCATTCCGCCACCTTGATTCTTATCGTCACCATCCTTATCTGGCATATCGGCGACTAGTACTTCGGTGGTCAGGACCATTCCCGCGATGCTGGCAGCGTTCTGGACAGCACTCCTTGTCACTTTGACTGGATCAATGATGCCTGCGACAAAGAGATCCTCAAACTTATCAGTGTCTGCATTGTATCCCATGTTCTCTTTTGTGGAAAGTACTTTATCCACAATAAGAGAATCTTCTTTTCCAGCATTTCTGACAATCTGCCTCAATGGTTCCTCAAGAGCCCTCTTGAGTATACTAGCTCCGACTTTCTCGTCACCACTATATCCTGAGAGATCCAATGCTGACATTGCTCTCAAGAGTGTCACACCACCACCCGCCACAATACCTTCTTCTACAGCAGCTCTGGTAGCATGGAGCGCATCATCTACACGCATCTTCTTCTCCTTCATCTCAGTCTCAGTGGGTGCACCAACATTGATCACAGCAACACCACCAGATAGCTTAGCAAGACGCTTCTGGAGATCCTCTTTCTCGAAGTCAGAATCTGTCATATCAATCTGTGATCTGATTGTAGACATCCGCTTATCGAGAGTCTGTTTGTCTCCCTGGCCTTCTATGACGACAGTCTTCTCCTTGTCTACCTTTATCTTCTTGGCAGTACCTAGATCTGAGACAGTAGTCTGGTCAAGCTTCATGCCCTTATCCTCAGATATGACACGGCCACCAGTCAATACAGCTATGTCTTCAAGCATCTCTTTCTGATCGTCACCAAAGCCAGGAGCCTTGACAGCTACTACCTTGAGAGCACCTCTGAGAATATTTATCACCAGTGTAGCGAGAGCTTCGCCTTCGACATCCTCAGCTATGATAAGGAGCGGCTTATTGTCCTGAGCGATCTGCTCAAGAATTGGCACAAGACTCTTCATCGAATCTATCTTCTTGTCAAACAAGAGTATGTACGGATTCTCAAGGACTGCTTCCATCCTCTCATTATCTGTAGCCATATATGGTGAGAGGTAACCTCTGTCAAACTGCATGCCTTCCACTAGATCCATAGAAGTCTCAAGCGCTTTAGCTTCCTCAACAGTGATCACACCATTATGTCCAACCTTGTCCATAGCATCAGCGATCAGCTTTCCGATCTCTTCATCGTTATTAGCAGATATGCTGGCTACTTGTGAGATCTCCTCTTTCGTATTCACTTTTGATGCCATAGACTTGATGGCTTTGACAACCTCTCCTGAAGATTTATCAACACCTCTCTTGATGCCTATCGGACTTGCGCCTGCAGCAACATTCCTGATGCCCTCACGTACCATCGCTTGTGCAAGAACGGTAGCGGTAGTCGTGCCGTCGCCCGAAACATCTTGTGTTTTTGATGCGACCTCTCTGAGAAGCATCGCACCCATATTCTCAAACTTGTCCTCAAGCTCAATCTCTTTAGCGATTGTCACTCCATCATTTGTTATAGTTGGACTTCCATAACCCTTGTCGAGGACTACATTCCTTCCCTTTGGACCAAGGGTAACCTTGACAGTATCTGCGATCTGATTGACTCCGTTCATGATCTTTGTCCTTGCAGCATTACTGAATGATATCTGTTTTGCCATAATTCATCCCTCCTTAAATTATTAATCATCTCTTCACTTCTGTTATTGTACATATATCCGAATGATCTACTGCATGCCCATCAGTCCAGCTTAGCCAGGACATCCTTATAGTCCACGATCACATATTCTGAGTCAGCATCGGATATCTCTTTTGCGCTGAACTTCTCGAACATGACAGTATCCCCAACAGAGAAAGGACATTCCTTTATGCTATCAGATATAGCAACCACTTTGCCTGTGTTCTTCTTATCCTGAGCAGTCTCTGGAAGATATATGCCTCCTTTCGTCTTCTCTTCTTGTTTTTTTGGCTCGATTATCACCCGATTTCCTAATGGTTTCACATTCATTTTCCCTACCTCCTATATCTTTTCGGATAATATCTGACAGACCTGTTGTCTATCAAAAGATTATCTGTCAACAATCTCAAGCGATATAGTTGACAACATTCTGTGTCTTAGTCAGCTTGTTCTTCACTTTATCAATCGCTGACCTGAAATCTTCGTCCTTCACCTTGACTTCGTTGTTGCCTTGAGAGAATGCGCGACGTATCGCATTCATACCAGCATTCTTGCAGATGCTCGCGATGTCAGCACCACTCAAGGATTCAGTTGAGCTCACGACTTTGTCAAGATCAACATTTTCCAAAGGCATATTTTTTGTGTGCACCTCAACAATCTTTCTCCTTGTCTAGGTGTCAGGGAGATCCAATTCGATGATCTCATCAAACCTACCTGGCCTAAGCAAAGCAGGATCCACGAGATCCACACGATTCGTAGCGGCAATCACAGTCACGCCTGAAAGCTCTTCAATACCATCAATCTCAGTGAGAAGTTGATTCACCACACGTTCCTCAGAACTCGAGGAAGATGAATCCGTCCTTGTGGACGCGATACTGTCAAACTCATCGAAAAATATGATGGATGGCGCAACCTGACGGGCTTTCTTGAAAATCTCACGGACATGCTTCTCAGATTCACCAACCCATTTGCTGATGAGCTCAGGTCCTTTCACTGAGATGAAATTTGCTTCTGCTTCATTCGCTACTGCTTTTGCCAGCAATGTCTTTCCGGTGCCAGGCGGTCCTGAAAGGATTATGCCTCTCGGAGGAGTAATGCCCGTTTTTTTAAACATTTCTCCAGATTTCAAAGGCCATTCGATAATCTCCTGCATCTTGCCTTTGATCTCATCCAGACCACCTATGTCTGAGTATTTTATATCTGGCTTCCTGATGAGCACTTCCCTCATTGCAGAAGGCTCTACCTTCCTGAAAGCACTCACAAAATCATCCATCTTTATCTTTATCTTCTCAAGGACATTAGACGGAACTTTCTGATCATAATGCTTCAAGTCCGGCATATATACCTTCAAAGAATTGAGTGCTGCTTCTTTACAGAGCACTTCAAGGTCAGCTCCGGTATAACCCATTGTCGTATCAGCAAGCTTATCAAAATCCACACTATCATCAAGGGGCATACCTCTGGTATGTATCTGGAGGATCTCTTTCCGTGCTTGTGTCTGAGGAGGATTTATAGCAATCTCTCTGTCAAACCTGCCCGGTCTTCTCAATGCAGAATCCAGTGCGTCATCCCTGTTTGTGGCTGCGATGACAACCACCTGTCCACGGGATTTCAGACCATCCATCAAAGTCAGAAGCTGTGCAACAACCCTTCTCTCCACTTCACCTGTAGTCTCAGAACGCTTGGGAGCGATACTATCAAGCTCATCAATAAAGATGATGGATGGAGAATCCTTATCTGCTTTCTCAAATACAGACCTTAGCTGTTTCTCGGACTCACCATAGTACTTGCTCATGATCTCAGGTCCGTTTATAGAATAGAAATTTGATTCTGTCTCAGCAGCAACAGCTTTCGCCAACAATGTCTTTCCCGTGCCAGGGGGACCTGTGAGAAGAACACCTTTCGGGGCACCAATGCCTACATGCTCAAATACCTCTGGATGCTTCATAGGAAGTTCAACCATCTCTCTGATCTGATCTATCTCCTGATCAAGTCCACCGATATCCTCATAATTTATCTCAGGCATCGCTTCCGTATCTTCTGGTGAAACTTTCTCTGATGCTATGCTCAGATCAGTCACATTCGTGAACCTGACAAAACCTTTTGGTGAAGTGCTTATCACAAGATAATGTAATGGAGTGCCCATGACATCTATGATCAACTTATCGCCCTTCACAAATGGCTTATCAATCAATTTTGCAGTAAAATACTTAGTCGGATCACCAGAATAGCTAACATTCTGTAGCGGTGCGATAGTCATCGATTTTGCCTCATTGCACTCAGTCTTCTTGAGCTTAACTTTCTCACCCAATGAAGTTCCAGCATTATGGCGTATATTTCCGTCAATCCGCACTATGTTCTCAAAAGAATCTTCATCCTCAGGCCGGGACCTCCAAACAGTGGCTACAGTCTTCCGCTTTCCTTCAACCATGACTGTATCACCTGCCTCCACACCAAGTCTCTCCATGACTTGGCCAGGTATCCGGGCAATCTTCTTCCCGACATCTAACCTTAATCCCTCAGTAACCCTAGACATGACTTCATCTGGTTGTCTCGGGTTGCTTTTATCACTTACATCATCCATAAATTATCACCACTTAATATATGACAAGCTTCTAACATACTCTTATAATCAATACAAAAAACAAAAAAGAAGAAAAGCCTCATTCTATCTTGATCTTCTTCCTGCTTTTCTTCTTCTCTTCTTTCTTTGGCACCCTTACTTCAAGCACACCATTGTTGTAGGTAGCTTTCGTCTGTTCTGGGTCTACATCACCAGGCAGAGGGATTCTCCTGTAGAACCCTGCATAGCTTGACGTATAGGAATACCCATCATCACTCTTGTCCTCGTTCTCATCCTTCTTCTCCACCTTAATCTCCAGGCTATCATCATCGACATTCATATCGATATCATCCTTATCTACGCCCGGCATCTCAAAGGTGGCAACGACTTCATTCTCTGTCTCCCAAGTGTCGGTCAAGGGAGTCCTGTATCCTTTGTCACGTCCTGTTGGCACTGATGAAGCTCTTCCGCCTGGCAACAAATTATCCTCTTGTCCGAGACCCATGCCAAAGTCCTCAAACATCGATTCAAATTGTCTTCTCATCATATCAAAGACATCGTCAAAGTTACGTCGCCTCATAGCCACCACCTCCTACGTTTGATTTTGTGTTTGTTTTGTTGATGTTAAGTCAACAATAATGTAGTTACATCAACTTTTATTTAAATTTTTTGTTGAAACGGACAGCAGGAAATGGATGAAAGGGGAAGAATACAACAAACTATTTAAATGGAGTTTTCTTGTATCACAACATGGTCTCGAAGGGATTGATAGAATTCATGAGAAATAATTTTGGTGATAGATGCCTTAGGATTCTCAATGAGGTCCATCACAAGATAGGTGTCGAAGATGTTGAAGAAGCCAGTATAGAAGATAAGAAAAATTTCATAATAGAGATGCAACCTCTTCTCAGGGATAAAGATATCGCGAATTCAGAGATCCTGACCACAGAACTGATGAATCTGCTTAACGTGAACATATATGAGTCAAACAAATATCAGCTTGGCATAAGCAAGAATGACAAGATGATGATCAAAGAATATATTGAAAGAGAAGGTGAAAGGAAGATCAGATCAGGTCTGGAAGAGATGAACTCCCTTATCACATTATATATGAACAACACAGGCAAGGCCTTGAAGAAGGGTATAGCTAAGAAGACGATTACCACGAACACAGAGAAAGTGCTGAGAGGCCTGAAAAAGAACATGTTGAGCATCGGAAGAGAGATTGAACAGAAATCCAATGTGAATCTGAGCCTTCCATTCATACAGAAGAAGATGAGAGACCTTCAGGAACGAGGAGACATGGTGGACGTGGAGAAGATAAGAGAGCAGACAGAACTCGCAAGAGCACTCAAAGAATATATGGGTGAGATTGAAGAGATGTTTGAAGAGTATAAGGCAGGGTTCCTGAAGAATCTGGAGAAGAAGATATATCTGGAGAAACAAGGATTGCCATCCGATTATATAGTAAGACAGACAAAAGAGATTTCGGATACATTATTCTCAAAAATGATGGATAGCTATACTGAACTTAAGAGGAAATTGACCGTATGACCAACAAGAAAGCCTATAGAGGATTTGTAATTCAACCAACATATAAGATAAAAGATGATGATGCCTTTGTATACCTATTTGGCAGGCTTGAGTCCGGTGAATCATTTGTCGCGATCAACAAGTATAAGCCATATTTCTTCATCAGGAACAAAGAGATGAAGAAGGCAGGGGAAGCGCTGGCAGATATAGATATAACAGGGAAACCTCTATTCAAGAAAACAGACATGGTCAATTTTTCAGGCGAGAAGATGAGCAAAGTGATCCTTCAGATCCCAAAAGATATCCCGCATGTACGTAAACGGTTGGAGGGAGAAGGTATCAGATGCTATGAAGCTGATATCAGGTTCGAATATAGGTTCATGATGGACCATGACATCAAAGGCACCATGGAGATCAAAGGAGAACCAATAGATATGAGAAAGAAAGCTCCAGAGATTCCAGAACACATCAAGGAAGATGACCTGCGATGCGATCTGGTCTTCCTGGAACCAGAGTATTCAGAGTCATGGTTCAGACCAAGATTATCACTGCTTTCTTTTGACATAGAGACAGACAGGTACGGAAAAAGCATATTCTCTATCGCTGCAATCTTTCTTGATCATGAAGGAAATATGACACGAGAGAACATGATTGTATCTGAGAAGGATGTGAAGAATGCCAGAAGCTTCAAGGACGAGAGCGAGATGGTGAAGCATTTCTCAAGGCTGATAAGAGAGAAAGACCCTGACATAATAACTGGCTGGAACATGATTGATTTCGATGTGAAAGTCATCCATGACCTTCTCAAAGAGAAAAAGGAAAAGATTGACTGGGGCAGGGCCTCATGGAAGAATAGGATCACATTCTCAGGAGAATTCATGAAGGACTCAAAAGCAGATATACCTGGAAGGATGGTTTTGGATGGAATAGCATTATTGAAGAATAATTTCATACGCCTCACTGATTATAAACTGGATACCGCCGCATCAGAGATTCTCAATGACAAGAAATTGATAAACAATGTTGAGACAAAGGGTGAAGAGATCGAGAAGCTGTATGATGAACAACCAGAGAAACTCATTGAGTACAATGCCAAAGATTCGGAGTTGGTCATAGACATACTCAACAGTAAAAAGATCATCGAACTGAGCATCAGAAGGAGTATGCTGACAGGAATGCCCCTGGACAGGATACAGGCAAGCGTAGCCACACTTGATTCACTATACATCAGGGCAGCCAGGAAAAAGAACATAGTCTGCAGCTCATTGAGCGATAATGAGAAAGACGCTCCTGGAAAAGGCGGGTATGTGATGGAACCGAAAGCAGGGATCTACAACAATGTCATAGTCCTAGATTTCAAATCACTTTATCCGAGCATAATGATAACATTCAATATTGATCCGATCTCGCTCACAGACAAGAAAGTTAAGGATAGAGGAAACGCTATTGAAGCGCCGAACGGAGCATATTTCAAGAATGAGGAAGGCATACTGCCATCCATTATAAGAGAACAGATGAAGCACAGGGAAGAGGCAAAGAAAGAGAAAGACGATATTGCCAGTTATGCCATAAAGATCATAATGAACTCATTCTATGGTGCGTTAGGCAATCCAGGATGCAGGTTCTTCAGCATGAGCATCAGCAATGCTATAACCCATTTCGGACAATACATTATACAGAACACTGCCAAGGAGATCAACAAGAAGGGCTACGAAGTGCTATACTCTGACACCGACTCTGTCTTTGTCGATACGAAATCTTCCAGTGTTGAAGAATCCCATAAGAAAGGAGAGAGATTAGAGCAAGAGATGAACGAATATTATGATGGATGGGTAAAAGAGCATTATAGAAGAGAATCTTCACTTTATCTGGAATATGAGAAGAATTACAGGAAGATAATCTTTCCGAGACAGAGAGGAGAAGAGAATAAAGGCGCCAAAAAGAGATATGCAGGGTTGCTTGTGAAAGATGGTAATGAGAAGATGGACTTCACTGGATTGGAGTTTGTCAGGAGAGATTGGACAGAGCTTTCTAAGAAATTCCAGCTCGAGCTGCTTGACAGGATTTTCCACGAAAAGCCAGTTATTGATTACGTCAAGAGATTCCTCAAGAACATCAGAAAAGGAAAATATGATGACTTAATGATATATGTGAAAGGATTGAGGAAAGACCTCTCTTCATACACAAAAACAACACCACCTCATGTCAAGGCTGCCAGGAAGTTAGATAAGGTTGATTCCAATGTGATAAAATATTATATCACTATCGAAGGTCCTGAGCCGATACAGAGATGGGAGCATCCCCTGGATTATGACCATTACATAGATAAGCAGATACGACCTATAGCAGATTCTGTCCTTTGTTTCTATAACACAAACCTAGATAATCTTTCCAAAGGAAGCAAGCAGAGTGAACTGTTTGATTATTGAAAAAACAGATCAAGCAATCTTTATATCATGATCATCCCACAGAATCAATTCAACAGAAGCTATTGTATCACATCGACCAAATTTCAGACCTTTTTCTTCATGTTTTTCCAGGGTATAAGGATTGGAGTTTCATGTTTATACTTCTGATATTCTCTGCTCCCACCCCATTTTTCATCCGCTTTTTTTTCAAGCAAAGGAATTCCTGAAACAAACAATAACATAGTGGTAATGAAAATTGGACTGATCAAACCCCACATCCAGACGCCACAAAACACATAAACACCGATCCAACAGAGAATCTCCCCGAAATAGTTAGGATGCCTTGAATATTTCCACAATCCTGACTTAATGAATCTTCCTTTATTCTTAGGTTGTTTCTTGAAAGTTAATTTTTGGAAATCAGAAAAACTTTCAATTTTCTCTAAAAAATCCATATAAAAGATATTCCCCAAACCAACAATATGGAACTGAAAGACAAGATCCACACCATAAGAGACAAGCAAGTAATGCTGGATAGAGACCTGGCTGAGCTATACGGAGTAGAGACAAGAACACTGAATC
>JBKGYM010000011.1:0-18142 GCA_046546115.1 Candidatus Woesearchaeota archaeon | reverse complement strand
CTTGCTTTCTGCTGTAATGAATATGTCTGGTACACCAGGTTCTGATGGTGAATATTTTCGAGAGCTCATGAGACAACTCTGATCATCTAGGTTGAGCTTTCTGCATAGTAACTTTTTTAAACATCTGAGATACCGTGTTATGTGGGTCTCAAGGAATTCCGGGAAGTGAGTGTTGGTGTCATTAAGAAAGTTGATGTTGATTGTTGTCTTTGTTTTGCTCAGTTTGAGTTATGCTGTTGTAGCAGAGTCAGAAGAGGATGAAGAGGAGCAGACTGTCCCGGATGGGATATATTTCGTGCGACCTGAATCCGCTGATAAGGAAAGTGTTGATTTCAAACCTGAATTTGTGCCTGATGAACCGATCGTATTCTATTCCTGTATGGAGGGTTCACCGCGCGTATATAACTCAGTATATTGTAAGAATAATCCTTCTGAAGTGGTGGAGCTTGATACATATCCCTGGAAGGATTCTTGTCACATATCTGTTCATAATACCAGCGATCTGGATTGTTCGGAACTGATTGTGATGGCCGAATATGAAGTGAGTGATGAGATATTGAGATGGGAAGAAGAGATAACTGTCACTGATGTGCAATCTATCCCTTATATTCTCCTAGATACACAGGATGAAGATGGAGGTTGGGGTGACGCTGTGAGTACCGCATGGGTGATATGGACACTTGCAGAGTTTGGTGATGGTGGTTATAAGAGCAGTGCATTCGCATCACAGGTAGAGGATGGTCTGAGCTGGCTCAAGGAGAATCGGCATCCTGAGGACAAATGCTGGCCGAAAGATGAATGCAATATCCGTGTGACCTCCGAGGTCCTTGCAGCTTTGAATGAGGCTAATCTGACTCAACGCAGTGATTGGTTGAGGATAGTGCATGATGCTTCAATCTGGCTCTCTCTCCAACAGAATCTTTTTGATTTGCGGGATCCTTCAGATGATGATACAACTGATGAGACCTGGACGGCTTCTATATCGGGTGAAAATTGGACAGACGGTGACATTGATACAGATTATACATCATGTCTTATTGAGTATGCGGATGAATATGATGAGACAATCCAGATTGTCTTTGATGAGACCTACGATCTAGAGTTTACACCAATCCATGATGAGCGATTTACAGTCTTATGTTCTCCCAACAGTCTTCCTATCACTATACGTAATAACCGAGATGAGTTGGTCTTTAACTCTACAACAGGGAATGTGACTTATAGGATTCCTGGAGCATGTTGGAATGATAGAGAACCATGGTTGAATTGTGATGTCAAGACTACAAATTTTGCTTCTGATATCCATTCACTGGATTCAGTAAGGCGTGATCTAGGTAAGGATTGGTTGAAGGATTCACTGGAGGAGGGAGAAGTTGGTTCGTATTTTGATACTGATGACAAATTTTTTGATACAGCTTGGTTTCTCTATAATCGCTATGGACAAGAAGATAATTCTGATGAAATATCTGAGTTAGAGGAAGATATTGTCAGTTGGCTGATGTATGAACAGAACAATGATGGGAGCTGGGGCAATGAAAGTCTTGATTTTGATGCAAATCTTGAGCAGACAGCGATGACAAGCATGGCTCTTTCGGAAGTCAATAATGGAAGCTACAGTGAATTCATAAAGGACGCGAATGTCTGGATCTCAGATAACCGGCCAAGCGATGGATGGGATACTGTGAAGAAGGATGCTTTGGGTTTCCTCTCATTCAGTAAAAGTGCAAAACCGTTCATAATCGCTCGTGATGGCCTTGTGAGGATGACAAGGAATAGGGTAGATGTAGAGCTCTATAATCCAAGCAGTTTTGATTTCGACAATCTTGATTTTGAGCTTGAAGGGGATATCGAGGAATACCTGGAGGTCGATGGTATAGGAAGCTTGGCATCAGATTATTTCAAATATATAGGGCTGGAGCTGGTAGAAAACCCGGAGATGTCAGTCCATGGGGTGATCTCTGTACTCAATGATGGAGATGAGATTGGCAGGATACCTGTATTGATCCAGCAAGTGCCAGAGATAGATATATACCCTGATAGGAAAGAATATTCTATATATAACGGTCAGGGCTCAGCCAAATTCGACGTAGAGATGACAGAGGGTGTTTCTCTTGATTGCCGGCTCAAATGGGAGGATCCAAGCATAACATCCCGAAAACGATTCAGCATATCGGAGCAAGATAACATCTCAACAGATATTGTACTGAGCGAAGTACGTAACCAAAGGAAAGAGTATGAAGGGAGTTTTGAGTGCATCCATGATGATATGAATCTATCCATGCCTTTCACGATCAATACTGTACAGTTTGAGGAGACTCCGTTCACGGTCGATCCAGATACATTGAATCTTACTTCATTGGATGATGAACTGTCTTATACAATCTACAATAATGTTGATATGCCTATAACCGTGAATTCTGAATTCGAGACAGAAGATCCATACATGATGATATCGAGTCCTAAAGTCGAGATAGATGCCCATGACAGGGCGCAAGTGACTCTGAAACCTATCTTCTCTGAAGAGGAAATAGAAGAGAATGTGGATTGGAGTAATAGCATAGATGTACAAGCTTATGGAAGGAGTGAACGGATCGATATGTCTTTAAACCTCCAAGAATCCAGAGCATTCTCTTTCACAGGTCTGTTCTTCACATTCGTTGTTGTTTTCGGTCTTATGGCAGGGACTGGTTATCTTGCTTATTCTAAGCGTTCCACTATTATTTCCGCACTTCCTGATTCTGTCAAATCGAAATTGCCTGAGAACATTGTGTCTTCCTCAATGGCAACAGAAGCCTCATCAAAGGATGATACAAATCATCCGATGGAGAAGAAAGTCAAGGCCAAGAATTTTGTGCATCTTGCCGAAGTGATAAAGATCATGAAAGGTCTGGGTAAGGATGATGATGAAATCTCTAAAAAATTGGAGAATGAAGGATATTCTAAGGCTGAGGTCAACGAACTTTTTGAGCGTGTCCAGGATGAGCTTGATGCAGAGCAGACACTCGGTAAGGAAGAGAGGTTCATGAAGATGATGAAAGACCTTGATTCAGATGCTGGAGCTGTCCGTACAAAACTCAAGCAGGATGGATTTACTGATTCGGAGATTAAAGAGGCGTTCAAGCAGGCTGAGGAAGAGATCATCAAGAAACGCACTGACCTTGATAAGAAGCTAAAGGATACAGAGAAATATAATCTTGAGCAGGATGATGCTAAGGATAAGAAGAAAAAGAAAAAAGAAGGAGAGTCTGAGGAAGAAGGAAAGCAGGATGAAGGCTCAGAAGATAATAAAGAAGAACAGAAGTGAGTGTGAAAATCTATTCTTTATGCCTTACCTACACATTCTCCATCGATACAACTACATGAATTGATACTTGGGAAACCACACATCGGCATTCTATCGGAAATCTCGCATAGCCTTCTTACAATTGTTTTTCTATCTCATAGTTTATGCGTCAAGTGTGAATGTATCTGATTATTGATATGATATCTTCTGGTTTTTCAATGCCTTATCATATGCTTGCAGGTATCTGTCAATGAAGTCTTTCCATTCAATATTCTTCACAATCTCCCTGCAGGATGTCATCCGTGAATTCTCATCGATATCCCTGTTGACAATGTCCCATAAGAATGATTTAAGTTCATCGGAAGCCTTGTCATCATTATCGAAACGCCCAATCACTTTCATATTCTCTGTTTCCTTCCCTATGCTTTTTATGTATCTTCCAAAACCGGCAAGATCGCTGGTCACTGTGGGCACACCGACAGCGAGTGATTCAGGAGGGGTGTATCCCCATGGCTCGTAATAGCTCGCGAATACACCGACATCGCATCCTGATGTGATATCGTAATATTCTTCTTCCAGTAGCCCGTCTTCCTCGCTGAGATAGGTTGGGATGACCATGCATCTTATTCTTGAATCATCTGATGTCAATCCTGCTTTTTCCAGAGCATTCATTATATCATCATCAGGATTCTCAAGGTCGTGGCTGCAGATTATCCTGTCAGCCCCTGAAGCAAGGAAAGCTTCTCTGTCTCTTCTATGCTCCTCTATGTTCTTCTTCAGCTGTCCATTCATCTCCGTCCAACCATTAGGTATCATGAAGAACACCAACACCTTCCTATCCGTGTCGCTCTTCTTCATATCTTCCTCCATTCTTCCCAAGGTATGTATGAACAGATCAACACCCTTGTTCCTGAACTCGTATCTCCCGGAAGTGAAGATTATCCTTGTCTTATCTATATCTTCCCTGAAACGCTCTCCTATCGCACTTTCTGCGAGATCACATAACTTTTCCCTGGATTCTTTCCTCTTCTCAAGAAGCCTTCTCTCGTCAGGGAACTCTCTCAGGTCAAGACCATTGAACAGAAGCGGCTCTGGTCTTCTTCCCAGAATCTTCTCGGCTTCCATACCTGTTATCTCTGAGACTGTCGTGAAGACATCCGCGGCATGTGCACATGCTCTTTCAGTGGAGAATTTATTCATCACGCCATGATTCTTCGCTTCCTGCTCTGGGTCCATGCTGTCAAGCATCTCATATAACTTCTTGCCAGATCCCGATATGCTTCTTCCCAGCATAGTGGCATGTGTCGTGAAGACTGTCTTCACAGGCGATCCTGCCATGTTCAGAAGAAGTATCCCGAAACTGGATATCCATTCGTGGAAATGCCCGACAATCTTCTTATCTTTATTCTTCTCCTGAAATCTCTCAATAAATTTTCCTGCAGCTGTCGACCAGAGCATGGGCTCTATGAAATCCCAACCAGAATCAAGGCTATCTATTCCAAATTTCTCCCAATATCTTTTCTTGAGACCATCTTGGGCATGCGCATATTTTCCTGCATCAATCAGTATGGTGCCAGGTTCTCCTTCAATCTTCCATGTACCATACCTGCATGTGATACCTTCTTCCTCAAGCTCCTTGAATATCTCGATGAACCTTTCAGGAGTCTCTCTCTCTTCGAATTCTTCCTTCTGTCCTTCGCCATAATATGGTCCAATGACCACATAATCATCAAAGTTCTCTTTCATACGTAATGCTTTGGATGCCACAACAGTATAGATGCCACCAACCTTATTGCATGCCTCAAAACATACTTCGAAGAGTGTGTCCGGTCTTTTCATCTCCATTCTATCATCTCTGTGGATTCCCTTTTTATATCTTTGCTCATGAGTTCTGATATGAGATTATTTTCTATATGGAAAGTAATTTTCCGAATCTTTTTGAATATTTAAACTTTCTCAATCATTTTTTTAAGTCACATATGTCTTAGAAAAAAGATGGATATGAAAGAATTACATGATATATTTCTGAAGGAAGATATCTCTGACTCTATAATTGGTCAGGACAATGTAAAACGTCAGATGAAATCTGCGTTGATCTCTGGAAGACATATGATCATCGTTGGACCTCCTGGTATAGGGAAAACAACCTTGGCGAAAGATATCGCAAGGCTACTTCCTGAGACAGAGGTGAATGACAATATCTTCGATCTTGTCTCTGCGGAAACACATAAAGGGGAAAGCAAGGTCAAGACATCTTCCGGTTCTGGATTTGCAGAGGATAAGAAAAAGGTTTCAGGGATGGGGAGGTTTGTCAGGGTCCAGGGCTCTCCTGACCTTACTGTTGAAGATCTCATGGGTGATATCGATCCTGTCAAGGCTATGAAGTTTGGTCCTCTTAGTCTCGAGGCATTCACTCCTGGAAAGATATTCAAGGCGAATAAAGGCATCCTCTTCTTTGACGAGGTCAACAGATGCTCAGAGAAACTCCAGAATGCTCTGCTTCAGGTCCTTGAGGAAGGCAAGGTCACTATTGGTGGTTATGAGGTGGAGTTTGATGTGGATTTCGTGTTCATAGGCACTATGAATCCTAAAGATTTCTCGACAGAGAATCTCTCAGATGTATTCCTTGATCGTTTCGATCTGGTCTATATGAGTTATCCTGAGACACTACAGGATGAGAAGGACATCGTCATGTTGTACGGGAAGAAGATGATTGATGTCAGTAAAGGACGTAGCAAGAAGATCTTCAACATCATTGTTTCGTACACCAGAAGCCTACGGAATTCCCAGAAGCTTGAGCGATTCCCTTCTGTGAGGGCCACCATAGGTGTATACGAGAGAGCACAGGCGAATGCTTTGATAGATGGTCGTAAAAGGTTGACAATAAGTGATTTCAAAGAAGCGATGGCTTCTGTGCTCTCCCACAGGATCAAACTCAAACCATCTGTCAAATACATGCAATCACCCATAGAAGTTCTCGAGGAAGAGTTCGGTTCTTATACAAAAGCGAACAATGTTGATATAGAAGAACTATCTAAGGACGATGATACAACTCCCGAGCCGGATTCGGGAGATGATGGGTAGCGATCGTGATATCTCTGCTGAAGAAGAGGTCGAAAAGGTTGATGGAGCCCTTGAGCGTTCTAAAGAAGAAGAGAAGAAGCTCCCTAAGACAGTGCTTCCTGACGATGAAGCCTCTTCTACAGGTAAATTGTTGAATGAAGCAATAGATCGAGGGATCTCGTTCAATTCTGATACCATCTACAAGAATCTCGTCTCCAATTATCGTGATGTTGATAAGATATATGGAGAGACCTTCATCAGAGAGCTTACAGGTTATGACTCGAGGTATATCGATCGTAACTCTAAGATCCCTGAGTTCAAGCGGAAACTCAAGGATGTTATCAAGAGGCGGCTTGATGAGATGAAACAGGCCAAGAAGATTGATTCTAATGGCATCCCTACTGATGATGGTGTGAAACTTGCATCCATCTCTTTATGTATACAGGAATTGGATAAGATCACACCGAAAGATATCATCGGCGAGCAGGTACAGGAGAAAGATAGATCTGAGGGTCCTAAAGACAATACAGAGGAAGGTCTTTCTAAGAAGTTCAGTTATAGGGACATCTCGGTAAGAAAGACTTTGAAGACTGCTGCAAGAAGAGGCCATAAGGACGTCCAGCCAGAGGATATCAAGCCGACTTCCAGGCGCGGTAAAGGCTCCATCTATGTCATATATGGACTTGATGTCTCAGGGAGTATGAAGGGACCGAAGCTCAATGTTGCCAAGAAAGCGGGTGTCGCATTATGTTATAAAGCTATAAACCAGAATGATAAAGTGGGGCTTGTAGCATTCAATTCAGACATTGTCGCTGCTCAGGAGCCTACTGATGATTTCAATCGGATGGTTGATTCTATGATTAGCCTTCGGGCTTCAAAGGAGACAAATATTGTCCATGCGATCGACAAAGCGATTGAGCTTTTTCCACAGGGGGATCATACCAATCATCTCTTATTGATAACAGATGCTGTCCCTACAGTCGGTGAAGCTGATGAGACAATAAGTGCGGTGATGAGGGCAAAATCATCAAACATAACAATCTCGGTTGTTGGAATAAAATTGACAGAGGGTCTTGATCTGGCACAGAACATTGTTGAGGTCTCAGAAGGTAATCTCTACGTTGTGCGTAATCTTGATGAATTGGGCAATATCCTCCTAGAGGATTACTATTCTTTATGATTGCTGAACTGTTATTGCGCAGACAATTTTATAAATCAGTATCGGAAACCTTACAAGATGAGAATCTTTGCTTTCACTGATGTGCATGGCAACATAGATGCATTGAAGAAGATAAAAGGGAAGCTGGAAGCAGATCCTGTGGATTATGTGTTGTGTTGCGGCGATATAACTAATTTCGGGAAATCTCAGAAGAGTATAATCTCCCTGATCGCATCGTTTCCATCACATACGTTGATGGTGCATGGCAATCACGAGATACCAGAGAGTATGATGGAAGACTGCAGTTCTTATGATAATATCACTTTCCTTCATTCGTCGGCTTACCGTGATGGTCATTTTATCTTCTTTGGCTATGGTGGTGATAGCTTCTCAGTGGAGGACAAGAATTTTAGACGAATCTCAAGATTATTCTCTAATGATATAAAACCAGGTGATAAGGTAGTCATGGTTCTGCATGGCCCTCCTTACAAAGCACTCGATGAGACACTATCCGGAAATTCAGGTAATAAGGATTACAGGAATTTTATAGATAAGATTTCTCCTATTAAGGCCTTCTGTGGCCATATACATGAGTCATCAGGCAGAAAGACTATCGTCGGTGATACTCTTGTGGTCAATCCCGGTATGGATGGTATGTTCTTTGATCTGTGAGCTTTCAGTTAATTATATAAAATCATCATACAATTCATCTTATATGAAGATTATTGGTAGGGAGCTGGATGATGAGGTTCTGGATGGATTCCTTGCATCCATAAAAGACAAGAAGGAATTCTCAGGGATTGACAATAAACTTATTGTCCACCAGATCGAGAAAGAACTCTCTTCTGATTCCGCTCTCCTGGATAAGATAATCGCGGGCAAGAAGACACCCAAAAAGGAACTAGTCAAGCGTGTCAGAGCAGAATTACACAGGATAAACGGCTCTTTTAATGTAGATTTTGAGCATCGCAAAAAATTGATGCATGATTATTTAGGTACTAAAGACAGAGGGCACATCATAAGCCTTCTTGAGACTCATAGCTCTACTAAAGAGCGTCTGCCGATCTATGAGAACCTGTATGCGAATCTCTTTGATATCACTGGTGTCCCTGCTTCTATATTGGATCTGGGATGTGGGTTGAATCCACTCTCTTCAATCTTCATGGAGCATGATGGGCTGGACTATCTTGCATGTGATATCTCTGAAGATATACTGGAACTCCTGGATATGTTCTTTGATGTCCAAGAGAAGACAGAAGGAGAGACAAGAAAGCTGAATCTTTTTGAGTCATCGAAACGGTATATCTTCAAAGATATAGAACAGTTTGATATCTGTTTTCTCTTTAAGGTCTTGGATGTCATTGAGCAGTCAAAAAGCCACAAGATCTCTGAGGATATAATCGCTTCAGTGCCTGCGGATTGGGTCATAGTGAGCTTTTCTAAGAAGACAGTGTCAGGTAAGAAGATGAACCATCCATACCGTGGCTGGCTTGATAAGATGTTACATCGACTGATGTACATGAGTAAAATTATCGAGTATGAAGATGAGATTTTCTATATAATAAAGAAGAAGCAGGAGAGAAAGGATGAAGAAGACGAAGAGACTGAATAGTTTTTTAAATAATCGGCAACTCCATGCTTTTGAGCTAGGCCGGGTGGCTAGTCCTCACCTGTAACTGCAAATGGACTTTATGGCAGGGTCGAAGGGTCGTAGGCGGTATGTCTTTTGGTATCAAGTCCGTAGCCGTACGTTGAAGCTCTGTCCTGTTCGATCGGACTTCCATCGAACTAGTCAGGTCAGGAATGAAGCAGCTATAAGATGGTTGTCTGGTGCTTTCAGGGTAACGGAGTGGAGGAAAGCTGTGGGTCACTTGATACTTCAGGCATATCCACTATGACCCATGCTCTCTTTTTAATGATAACATTTATTAAATGCATTCTTCAATAATAGATTGATGCTCTCTCTTTTAAGACTTCGAAAGAAAGGAATGGCAACCCAAGTGGACTGGGCTATATCCCTCGGGATATTTCTTGTATTCACTTTCTGGTTCTTCATTTTGCTGAAGCAGATGAGTGCTCCAGAATTGCGCATGGAGAATACTGTGGAAGAGATTGAGTCTAAATTCAAAGAAAGTGTCATGTTCCAATACTATCAGATTCCTATCTATGTCTCTGCTGAAGAAGATATATCTTATGCGCCGATACTTGCCCGGAACCCCACAAACTGGACGAATTATGTTTTGGATGAGAATATATTCTCTGCCCGAGACGATGAGTTTCTCTATTTCATGGTGAATCTGAGCGAAGGCGATAATCTCTTCATCATGAAGAGCTCTGAAATGCTTTATGATGTAGCACCCCCTTCAGAATACATAACCAAATCTTCTGAGACTGTTTCGGTTCCTTCTGAAAATTATAGTGTCAGATATGCTGATGGGATCTTGAGTGAGGTATATCTTGATGGGGTCCAACAGCTCAATGACTTCAAGACATATATGGATGATCAAAGGGTATATATTGATAATACCTCTGAGTCCACTCCGGGATATCACGTGAAGCATAACATGTCATCCGATCTCTTCAATCTGCGTAGTTATATCTTTCCAGAAAATAGCTATATGATTAATTTTATAGACATCTATGATACTGTGGCGAGCAATGTCACATTCAACTTAGAATTCACACTCCCTATGTATGATGAGTATTATCTGGATCCTGTGGTACCTTATACATTGGATCTATCAGATGGCTGCATAGTGGAAGAGAATCATCTGATTGACTTGGTGGACGAGGATAATAAGAGTATAATGTTCAGTTTTGATTCAGATGTTCAATTCGAAATGTGTGATGTTTCTACCATCCATGAAGAGGATCGGATGAGCCTCACTGTGGATATACCTTATTCTCCCTCAGACCAGAGCAGTTCAACGAGATTCATCATAGATTCCCATGATTCAAACACAGCTGGTGAGCTCACGGATGTTGTTTCTCCAAGCGATGTACATGTTGGTATCAGGGAAAGTTTCGATGGTTTCTCGAAATCAAGACTTACAGATCTCAGGTCTATGTCTTATATTGAGCTCCTTGAATTATGGGATATTCCCCGTGATACAGATTTCAGCATAGATGTATATGATGAAGAAGGGGAACAGTTGTTTTTTTTCAGCACATCTGAATCAAGGCAGTCTGATGTTTTCAGCAGGACTTTTAGGGACTTTATGGTAGATGAGCGTGGCGAAAAAGAATTCATATATGTCAACATCAATATCTGGTGAAAATGAAAGATAAGCGAGCATTCATGAAGACTGTTGAAGCCTTTTTGGCAATCATAATAGTATTCACTTTTGTTGTGTTCTTCATGCCCCGGGATGTCCGAACATCAAATGACCAGTCCATCTTCCGGCTGAAATATCTTGAACTAGATGATGGTTTCAGACAATGTGTCATTGAGCGTAATGATAGCTGTATCGAGACAACCATCAATGATGTTTTTGAAGAAAGGTATTCGTTTGATTATGTGCTATATGAATACGTCGAACCAGAGGTCAATATTGAGGAGGATGCTGTAAAGGTATACTCCTGGTTCTTTGCCGGCACCCGAGAAAAATTCAAGCCAACTCACTTCAAACTGTTATATTGGGATAAGGATGTGAGGATCGACTCGCCGTTCGAAGATTCTGATGGTGATTCTGCGATTGAAGTCACTTTCAGTAATCTGACTGCTCAACCAGATGAGATTACTGTGGACGAGTCTTTGGAATTTTTTGTTGATGTAGAGAATGCAGGAGAGGATGACGGTGAATATACTGTGTCATTCCTTGTTGATGATGCGCTGGTTGGAACAGATACTGTCTTCATTGAGGCAAATTCTGTAACGACTGCTTCTTTAGAATATTCACCAGATGAGTCTGGTACATATGAAGTGTCTGTTGACGAGCTCCAGACAATATTCACTGTCTTAGATTAGCCATGATGTTTCTGCTCCTTATTTCATGGCAAAATATTTAAACAAAGCTGACTGATGAGGACATACAATGATAATTAACATTGATTTAAAGAAGGATAGTGAAGAGGATATCAGAGAGATTATAAAATTCTTGCAGAAACATATTGGAGAGATTCCTGCTGAAGAACAAGCGCAGCCTCAACAGGAGGATCAGAAAACACAGCAACAGGAAGCACAGCAACAGTCTGATGATCAGCAGGACTCATTCATAGGGCAGAATGTCCAACAACAAGGGGAGCAGCAAGCTCAGCAGGGACAGCCTCAGCAGGAACAACCGCAGCAGGGCCAGACTCAACAGGAGCAGCCTCCTGCACAACAACAGGATCCGCAACAAGGTCAACAGCCACCAGAACAGCAGTCCTCACAACAGCCAGCACAAGATAATTCTCAACAAGAACAGCCTCCTGCACAGGGAGAACCTCCTCAACAGAATGAGCAGCAGGCTCCTGATGATTCTCAACAGCAAGATGCCAAGGAAGCAGGTTATGGTGAAGCTGCTGCGGCGTTGATGGGGATGAATGATTCTGAGATACCATCAAACATGCCCATCAAGGACCTTAATGATGCAGAGAGTAAGGATGATGAGGATGATGATATCACGCACAATGATCTTGGCCTTGATATTGTCCCTTATTGATTTCTTAGGAAGTTTTTTTAATACCCCTCCATTATTTTGTCCTTATGAGGTTTGAATTCCTGGAACATACAGCAGATGCGAAGTTCAAGGCATATGGTGAATCTATTGAGGATGCATTCATCAGTTCTGCCTGTGCCATGTTCTATATACTCAAGGGCGACCTTCAGATAGAGAGAAACATAAGAAGGAAGATCAGTCTGCAAGCATCGACATACATCAATCTCTTGCACGATTTTCTGGAGGAATTTATCTTTCTCATCGATACAGAATCACTTGTGCTATCCGAGATTGAATCACTCGAGATTGATGAAGAAAGACTTTCTCTTAGATGTGTAGCACATTTTGATAAGGCCTCAGGTTATGATATTTCAGGAGATATAAAATCTGTCACTTATAGTGAGATGGAGATAAAGGAAGAGAAAGGCAAGTTCACCACTCAGGTAGTGGTGGACATCTAGGTGATACTGATGAAGATTAGGAAAGTCAAAGAAGACATATATGAGATCAAGAAAGAAGGGAAGATGAATGTTCCCGTCAAGATTTTCGCATCAGAATCTATCATGGAAGTCCTTAAAGGGGACCGGGCATTGGAACAGGGGATAAACGTAGCTCATCTTCCGGGTATCGTCAAACATTCCATAATGATGCCTGATGCGCATCAAGGCTACGGTTTTCCTATTGGTGGTGTTGCCGCCATAGATTATGAGAATGGTTGCATCTCTCCCGGCGGGATTGGCTTTGATATAAATTGTGGTGTACGGCTTTTGGTAACGCCCTTCTTTGAGAAGGATATGGCTTCAAGGATGGGTGAGCTTCTTGAGTCAATCTATGATCATGTGCCTGTGGGCCTAGGTGGTGAATCAAAGCTGAAGCTTGAGTTCAGTGATGTGGATGATATCTTGACGGATGGAGCACGATGGGCTCTTGATAATGGTTATGCGTCTCAAGAGGATCTGGACCATTGTGAAGAGGGCGGTATGATGCTTTCAGCTGATTCTTCCAAGGTGTCTCACAAGGCCAAGGCAAGGGGAAGAAAACAATTAGGCACACTTGGAGCAGGGAATCATTTCATTGAAGTCCAGAAAGTCAATGAGATCCTGGATGATACTACTGCAAGTGCCTTCGGGCTTATGAAGGATCAGATTGTGGTGATGATACATTGCGGCTCTCGTGGGCTTGGACACCAAGTCTGCACGGACTATATAAGGGTCATGGAGCAATCTAATCCTGGGCTGATGGAGTCTCTTCCCGAGAAGGATCTAATATATGCTGAATCTGGCACCCAAGCATTCGATGATTATTTTGGCGCGATGTCTTCAGCAGCTAATTTCGCATGGGCGAACAGGCAATTGATCTCTTATCATGTCAGGGAAGCGTTCAAGGATGTCTTTAAGTCGGATCACAGGAGCATAAAACTTCTTTATGATGTCTCACATAATATCGCCAAACTTGAGAAGCATAAGGTAGATGGAGAGATGCGGAAACTCCTCGTACACAGGAAAGGTGCAACGAGAGCGTTTGCGAAAGGCAGAGAAGAATTGAAGGGTGAATTCAAAGAGATAGGGCAACCCATCATCATCCCTGGCAGCATGGGAACAAGATCTTATGTCCTTCTGGGGACTGATGAAGCGATGAAGACTTCATTTGGCAGTACAGCACATGGTGCTGGCCGGAAGATGTCCAGACATAAGGCGAAGCAAACCTTTACATATGATAAGGTCAACGATGACCTCAAGAATGCAGGTGTGATGATAAAAGCAAGATCGCAAAAAGGGATTACCGAAGAGGCCCCAGGTGTCTACAAGGATGTAGACGAAGTGGTGAAAGTCAGCGACACTACGGGCATAGGCAAGCTTGTGGCTTCCCTGAGACCCCTCGGTGTAATAAAAGGGTGATGCTACATATTCCTCTTTGCGATATAATCCATAAAATATATATCGTCAAGCCGATCTATCATTCTTTTATACTTATTGAATTCAACATATTCTGTCTTTTTGAAAATCGATAACATCTATATCACCTCATACGAAAATTTCTATCCTATGCTTCAAGATAGCCTGCCATGAAACATTCTTCTTCAGCACTCATGACATCGTCTTCTGCTGAATCTTCTATGAAATTCTCATCATAGATGTTCAGCTCATCCTCTTTGTTCATCTCTTCCATGAAAGGGAATATCCTTTCTGCTTTCTTTGGCTCAATCCTGTCATTCATAGGAAACACCTCCCGCTGAACTGCCTGTTGAAATCTTCTAATGTCTTCATGGCAGCCCTTGAACTGAGTTCTCGTACCTGTCTGTAAAACACTTCTTCAATCGTCCTGTTCTCTTCGACATATCGCATCCAATCACCTTCTTTTCTGATAGTTCTCTTTAGCGCTCTTATTTTTAAATAGGTTATCTGGGCGTATGTCCAGTGATTTTGCGAAATCCCGTGTCACGGCGTTTACGCTGAAAAAATCTTGTCAAAAACTAGAGTTCTACAAAAATATCTAATAGAGAAAATGTCCTGTGCTGTTTCTTGGACATATAGAAATATTTTTAAATAGACCCTGTCTCCTCAGCCTTATGAAGGCTACAATAGTAAATTTCAGGACTGCCAGACATCACCAGACATATAACCAGATGGTGCTAAAAGCTGAAGGTATAGCTGATAAGGAGGCGGCCGGGAAACTTGTCGGTAAAAAAGTCACATATAAGTGCGTCGGCAAATCCGGCAAGACCATCTCAGGACAGATTACAGGTGCCCATGGCAATTCTGGCGCACTGAAGGCGAGATTTGACTCAGGTCTCCCCGGACAAGCGATCGGCACATCAATAGAGATCAATTGAGATGTTTCTATTTTCTGTTCTATCACTGGATTCGTGTTTTTATGCTTGGATGCCATTCTATGTCCCCTTAGACTATTAGAAATATTTATAAAGTATAATTTCATAAAATAGATATTATCATTTTGAAAAGAGGTGAACACTTATGTTTAAGAAAGGATCATTAAACCTATCAATCAATGCGATAGTTGTTCTTATTCTCGCGGTCACTATGCTTGGACTTGGTCTTATGTTCATGCAGAACATGATGGGTGGTGCAATGGGAGAGCTTGATGAGGTCTCCGGCACAGTCGAGGAACAGATGATAGAGCAGATACGAGAGAGTGAAGAGCGGTTGTCTTTCAAGACAACTAATATAGATGTCGATCGTGCGAGTGATACTGACAACTATTATGGTGTGATGAACCAGCTGGAAGAGCAGGGTGCTTTTGATATATTCTTTGGTTGCGATCAGGCAATGTCTGGTGACGGTAAAGTTTCACATATAACTTTCGAGTATATACCAGTGACAACACCGATTGGAACGAATAGTGTTGATGTACAGAGAGTGAGGGTGAACGCGGATCCTCAAGCTTCAACGACATCTTATAGGTGTGCGGTTTTCGTTGAGCCTCAGGAAGAGGGCGATGGAGATGTCGCAGAAGCGAGAGAGAATTATGAATCCGCTGATGATGATGGCAAGACAGAGATAGTCACTGAATTGACAACAAATCCAGATGTCTACGAGTATAAGTATTTCTACGTGAATGTTGAATAAGGTGATCATATATGACGGCAAAGACTACAAAAAAGAAATCATCAGACAAGAAAGCTGATCAACACAGGATTCATCCAAGAGGGAGTACTGGAAAGAGGCAGCTTTCACATGATCAAGAATTTGAGATCATGAAATTAGTGCTTGACAAGTTCTTGTGGGTCGGCTTAGGTGTTATGGTGTATGGCATATGGCGCCTTGTCACTGGCGGGCTTGATGCTCTCACTCAAGGGTTAGCATTTGTTCTTGTAGGTGCGATTGTACTGATGCTGTTCATGTATCTCCTTGTGAAAGAGTTCGAGTTCATACAGTGAATAAAATGGCATCTGGTCTTTCAAATTCAAAGAGAGGAAGCATGGAGTTGAGTGTCAACTTCATTGTCAAGCTCATTCTTGCCCTTGTCGTGTTCGGCTTTGGTCTCATGATAATAAGGAATATCATGTCGACGGCCGGATCAGGCGAGCTGACTCGAGAGATTGATGATCAGATGGAAAGCCAGATCCAGATGCTCATGGACACAGGTGACCGGATCGTGATCTTCCCCGAGGAACAGAGTTTATCCATAGGGGATGTTGGGACTTTCGCTTTAGGTATACTCAATGTCCTTGATCTCCCGGATCCTCCTGTTGATTTTGAGATAGATGTCCAATGCCATAGCTTCGTGTCTAATGAAGGGACCAGCTCCGAAGATTGTGATTATGCAGAAAGCTGGACATTTGATAGTTTCCCTCCTATGACAATCCCTAACAACGATGAAGAAAGCACAGGTATTGCAATACGTCCAGGAGATGATGCAGAGTTAGGAACTTATGTGTTCAATGTCAAGGTAGATTATGACCATGATAGTGAAAGTGGCACTTATGGGATAACAAAGTTCAGAGTCAATGTTGAGAAGTGATCACCACGACATGTAGTCTTCTTCTTTTATCTTCTTTTTATTGATGGTTCCATCTGGGAGCTCTATGAAAAATCTGCTCTTGGCAGAAGGTCTTACATGGGGTGTGAATGGACTTATATGTTCTTTTTTATCGACAACTTTCTTGTCTTTGTCCAGCCAAATGACATCTATTTTGAAGAATACGAAGAACATGTGTATTGAAGCGACTACGTCTTCCCTGAATTCGAAGATCAGTCCAAAGTCTTTTATCTTTGGGTGGAACATAAGCCCGAGCATATGTCTTGGAAGCGTATCACATATCTTATGGTGCCTTACCACGATATTCTTCTTGGTCCTATTCCTTATCATTCGCTTCCTGTATCTCTCACTATTATAAAATTTTATATATGTTGCTATATTTGCTTGTAAGATGCTAGACGTAAAATTCATCAGGGAGAATCCTGAGATTGTGAAGGAGAACATGAAAAAGAAGTTCCAGGACACTGCTCCTGTGGACAGGTTGTTGGAATTGGACAATAAAAGACTCGAGCTGATGAAAGAATCGCAGTCTCTCAGGCATTCCAGGAACAATCTCAGCAAGAGTATCTCTGAAGCAAAAAAGAGCAAGGATGAAGAAAAGGCTCAAAGATTGAAGGAGGAAGCGAAGGCGATTCCCGATAAGATATCTGGCATCGAGGCTGAACTCAAGAAGGTGAAAGAAGAAGAGAACGGTATTTTGGTCACCATACCAAACATAATGCATGAGTCTGTACCTATAGGCAAGGATGATTCAGAGAATGTTGAGATAAAACGTTGGGGTGAACCGAGAAAATTTGATTTCAAGGTACGTAATCATGTTGAGATCCTAGAGGGTCTGGGCATCGCGGATTTTGATATGTCATCAAAGACGACAGGGAATGGCTTCTATTTCCTGAAAGGCGATCTAGCTCTGCTTAACCAGGCGATGATACAGTTCGTCATAAATTTCATGAGGGAGAAGGGCTATACTTATGTCGAGCCTCCACTTATGCTCAGGAAGAAGGTCCTTGATGCAGCCATGGATACAGAGTCCTTCAAGGACACTATATATTCTATTGAAGGAGAGGATCTGCATTTGATCGGGACCAGCGAGTATTCGCTTCTGGGAATGCATTCGGATCAGGTGTTACGGCAGAAAGATCTTCCTAAGAAATATTTCTCTTACTCAATGTGCTTCAGGAAAGAGATAGGAAGCCATGGGATCAATGAGAAAGGATTGTGGAGGACGCATCAGTTCAACAAAGTAGAACAGTTCATATTCTGCAGTCCTGAGGAATCATACCAGTATTACGACGAGCTCTTACAGAACTCGGAAGAGATATTCCAACAGTTAGGATTACCTTACAGGGTCATTGAATGTTGTTCGGGCGATCTTGCTACATGGAAAGCAAAATCCTGTGATATGGAGGTATGGAGGCCAACAACTGAGTCTTATGGAGAAGTGACATCGTTGACCAACTGTACTGACTTCCAGGCCAGAGGTCTTGGAATAAGGGT
>JBKGYM010000010.1:0-18286 GCA_046546115.1 Candidatus Woesearchaeota archaeon | reverse complement strand
GCATTCGAAGGGAATGAAGATGTGAAAAGAGCTTCATCCACTTCATCCTCAAGATATGATGGCAGGGGATTTGATAGCTCGATATTGATTGGATCACCATATGGATTGTCAGCATCAGCACGCACAAGTGTAAAATCACCGTCATGCTCTGAATTGTTTTTTATAAATTCAGCGGTGCCAGAACCCATCTCAACTATGAGAAGATGTGGCATCCCCTCATCAAGGTAGAATGCATTTTTAGACTGTATGCTTAACTCGTTAAAATTATCCAATGTATCCTTACCGCCAAAATACGGAAGACTGATTTGATTATCCTGAAATACTTCTGCTAGCTTGCTTTCTTCTACATCGTCGCCCCAACCCCTGTCAGCATATATGTGATAATCCCAATGCTCAAGCTGACGGCCGTTCACCTCAAAAAGAGAATCTGAGGAATTAAGCCTTAACATGTTATATGGTGAGACGCCTTGCGGATCATCATAGGTGCCATCAGAAACATAATTTACTGTTGAACCATCCAGAATGCCTTTATTATTCCAGCATGCAACGCCCCGTTCTGATGGGTCTAATATATAATTGGCATCGCTGAACTTATCAGGGTCGGTATCCAGATGAGGGAAGCGTATCTTTGCAGGACCACAGCAGTTTGATGCCGTCCTCCAGAATCTGTCAAGAGGCTCATATGAATGTATCCCATACGCATCTTCAAGATTGACTGCATCACAAGCATGATCCCTGTAGGTATAATCAGGATAATATTCAGCCATCGCATTCATCCCTAATGATGAGACACCCACTATTATAAGAATATACAAAGTCCACCTGAAATGTTTTTTTTCCATGTCATTCAACCGCGAAAAACCAACCTGGATCATTATTTATTTCCTTATCTATACTGTCACCAGAAGTAAATTTACCATCATCATCCAATTCTCTATCAAAGCCATCATAGCCACCTGTGCCACTCGTATCAGTTTCATAATCACTGTCAAAATAGAATCCAAGATAGATCAATTTGAGCAGATTATTATCTAGATCGTCACGACCACCCAGTGTGGGGTGCATGCTTTGAATATCATATTTTGTCTCCCTTTTCTTGGTGTTCAAACTACTTTTTCTATTCACACAGTAAGTATCTGCATATTCTCTGCCACCTCCTGCCGTAGCAGCATGGCCCGTTTTCGGAGCATGAAAAATACATCTATTTCCTTCATCACCATTTCCATTACAACCTAAATAATGCTCTGTCGCTTTACGGAAACCTTCCGCGGAACTATATTTTATGCCATGATTATCATTCTTATCGGCAAACTTGACAGAAAGTTCTCCACATTCGACATTTCCATCCAAGATTCTTCCTGACGGCACAGTATATTTTGTGTCATGACTTCTGTCACAACTATTATCCCTATAGCCTTCAGCCACACCACCAGTCCTTGAATCAGGTTCGGTCTCTTCAACCTCTATCTCTTCTTGACAACCAAGATAATAACCATCAGCTTCACAATCCTTGTGTCCATAACTATATCTTACACCCATGTTATCAGTCTCATCAGGATCCACAAATTTGCCATCCACACAAATCTTGCCAGCTTCATCAGGACCTTGGCACTCCCATGTAGCTTGTTCTGAGTCCCCATCACAAGTGAGGACACGCCTTACACAATCCGAATGACAGAATGATTCCAATTCCTCTCCATCGGATAGATACTCAGCGTCATCATCACAGCATTCCGCATTAGGATTGCACCCTTCATCTTCTAAAGCATCAGATCTGCTGAAATCTTTTATGTGGCTATGTGGGACAAAACCTGCTTTTTCAGTGCAATACCAGACAGATTCTTCATCGCCGTCCTCTTTGTGCACAAAAATATCTCCGGGTTCCATGCTGAAACTATTGCTTTCGTCGCCACTGTTATCCTCCAGATCACTCCCTTCACCCGCACAAAGAGCCATCACAATATCATCCTTATCCTCCAACCTTACAGCTTCATACTCACCATCGCCTTTCGAAGAGAGTTTATAGCCCGTTCCACAAAGGAAACCTTCATTTCCAAATCGTGTGGTCTCATTGAAAGTCATTGTATGCACTAGGTCAGTATTCATATTATCAAAATCATCATCTGGATCACAGGCGAGAACAGAACCTTCACCAGAAGTCGCGACAACATATTCATAGTCCAACTCACTTTCATCAATGGGGTCTTTGTCCAAAAGGACACCATCTGTGGAATTGAAATGAGTGGCAGCGACATCCTCTCTTGCTTCATGCCAATCATTGTCATTATCAAAATCAAAATAATCGCCAGAAGAATCATGACCTTTGTCCCAGAATTCTGCATCGTTGGTCACAGTATAGACGCCAGGGGCTGCTCGCGAATTAGCCCAGCCGAATTTTCCATCAGAAGCGGTACACACATAAGTCGCATATGCTCCTGACTGATCCACAAAGACCTTGCCAGAATCATCAAAATCATCACCGCAACATTTTCCCATCCATTGAGGCAGATTCTCTGACTCTATTTGGCCAGAATCTTCCCTGAATGAATCATCAGCAAGGAGATAATTGACTGCAGCCTCACAACCGCCTTCGCCACTATCGCCATCAGCATAATATTTTCCATCCTGGCAATACCCACCTAGATGAGCCCAACCTGTTTCCTTTGTTTTAATGCCTTTTGATTTGCACTTGTGAGCATCACCTTTACTCTCTTCACCATAAGTGTCAACATACTCTAATTTGACACGGTATTGCATTGGACCAGAAATTTCATCACAAAAACTTTTAGGAGTGCCGCTCTCGACACCGCCAAGTTCAAACTTGAATGGCCAATGACCCCCTGGATTATCGTGATAACCAGGACAAAAATCATCATCATCTATAGATTTTGCTTGGATATCAGTATCAATTGTACTGCCCGTATTTAATTCTAGTTCGCCATCCACGTTTTTATCATATCCTTCAATCTCTCTCACTTGCAACCACATGATTGGACATGCATCATTACAAACATCATATGCTGAAGCAGTGTGAGTTGAGAGCCCTACAAACAATAGAATTAAGAACGTCATTGACAGAAACGCGGCATGGCCTTTACTCATGGGTGTCTTTTAGATGTTTACCATTTATATATTTTTCTGGTAGTAGAAAGAATATTGCTTGAAATCAGTTTTCAGGGATAATAACACCCATCATCACGTGATGTGTCGGGGTTATTTATGTTGCATATGTCATAATGTGAATTGTCCTCTAGATCAGACTCATCATAACAGCAATTATCACGGGATGGATCTTCCATGCACTCCTCCCCTCCCTTATATACAAAACCCTCACAACCCCTTACAGCACATAATGTTGTACAGAAAGAATCCGCAACATCATCTCGTCCTGTCCTGTCAAAACCTTCACCTGGCTCTCGTTCATGACAATCTGAAGCTATATTATTATCTTCGTGGTCCCAACACACATTCGAATCTGCTAGGAGGCAATTATCATCGCATATTGTGGCATAATAGACTTCTCCTGCTCCATCAACTCTTACTCGGCCCATACCATCCCTCGCATAATCGTCTATGAGAACATCATGACAGTCAGGTGATGATGCATCGCAACCTATGTTTGGATTATAATGGCACCTTAAGCCACCACCATCCTCTTTATCTGTGATATTGCCATCCTCAGCGCATGCATCTCTCACAGCCTCATTCCCTGCAGCATCACAACTGTCCAATTCATCTCCGGGCTGCTTTCCATCACAAACAGGAGCGCAGGCATCACAATCGGTGTCAGGATCATCTTCAGGATCCACACATCTGAATGTCCTATCCTCATCCTGTATTGTTGTTGGATTACAATCGCCTGCGCATATATCAGGATAATATGGTGAACCATCCGGATCTGCTTGGCAGGTTCCAGTCTCTTCACCAACCTCTTTCCCGTCGCAGACATCAGGGACGTCTCCACCACATTCACTTGTACACCTGCAATCTACAGCATAGTCACACACGCCATCATTACAGGCCGCCTTGCATGCAAGTTCACCCGTATCTCTTTCTTCAGGATCCTTTGAGATGTCATTTGAAGCATTATATTTTCCTCTCCCAGAGCCGGTGAAAGCCTCCACACATGATTCATTCAGATTACATAGATGACGTGTATCTTCCCCTCTGGGATCATTCTCCTTAAGGAAATGTGTCTCAAAATTAGACATATGATCCTCTCTATCTCCATAATCATAATAGACAGGTGTGTCATCATCGACCTGTGTGCCGAAGACACCGCAACCGACACAATTCCTGTGATCACCATCAAATTTCCCTGGAACCTCCTCTGCGAGAGAATAAGTCGCTGAAGAATCATTATCATCCTCATAATAATTTCCTCTGTCGCCACTGCACCCAACATCAGTCAACTTATCATAGAAATCATTTGATGATAGGTTTGAGTCTTCAGGATTACCACAGAACAATTGGCTACGGGTGTATGCACTAGTATCTGATCCAGCATAGTTGAAATCTTCTGTACAGCATGAATGAGATTTTAGGTATGGATCATCATCTGGATTTTCTTCTCCTGTATGCGGCACACATTCCTCTACACGCACAAGAACTTCCTGAGAAGGACCTTGGTCCGGGTGAAATGTGATTCTGTGATTTTGGTTAAGAGAATCAAAACATCCAACCATCTTTTCTTTTATATCTTCAATCGGCATATCGAAATCATCATCACAAGATGTGCCTCCTGGAAAAACAACGCAACTTGACGAAACATCTTCTATTGAACACCCGTCTTTCCCTGTATCTCCGATCTCCCATGTGCCTTTGCCTGAGAAACCTTGTCCGCTCTTCAGTTTTATCGGATCCTCCACAGTTATTCTTGGAATCTCTCCATATTCCTCTTCCGTGTGCTCATGAAGCAATTCAAAACCAGAATAGTCATAGAAGAATTCTACTGTTGGTTCGAAATCCAATTCAGCATTGTGATTAACGCACACCCTTACATCCTGTGAATCTTGGTACTGTCCATCAGTCACATAGACACGGATCATCTCGACATAATCTTTTTTCTTTTCTGACGTGTTCTTGTATATGGTGTCATCATTGATCTCCCAGTCTTTCGCATCCTCCACTTTGATGTCTTTCTTCTCATAAAGATCCAAAAGATCTTGATTCCATTCCGTGCTTCGATACTTGTTGAACCCAACAGTGATTGGATCATAATTATCCGGGTCTGCAAATTCAGCAGAAATTGTGACATTGGTGTCGGGAGGGACCTCCACTTCACAAAGGTCATTGCTCTGAGCATAATTTATCTGACTGAGAGCAGGCATCCTGTTTCCTATGGCGAACCTGAACTCGAATGGCTCGCCCATGATATCAACATCTTTGTGACGTATTATGAACAGATCATCCTTGAAATCCTCATTGATCCTGTGTTCCACTTCATAGTCGAGCTTGTTCAGTTCTATGATTGTCTCTGCTTCCTCCCGTATCTCTGAATCTATATCCCTCCAGTATTCATACAATGCGCTGCCAGGACCATATATGAGCCTTTCGAACATGTCCCTGAAATCAATCTTTATTGTATGGCTATGGGAAGTCATCGACACAGATTCCGCATTGCTTACAGAGATGATCAAGGGGATATCTGCAGTGAAATAAATATTATCAGAGCCAAAAGATACTGAAGTGTTGATGGAAAGTTCATCTATCTCTGCTGAATCCATATCAAACTCATCATAAAAGAAGGAATCGTTGATGCATCCAGTGATTTTCTCAGAGACCTTATACTCCAATTGGTTCTTGATGGAATTTTTTGTGAAATCAAGAAAGACGGGGGTCCGGTCACCATAATTGCATGTCTCAAGAAGAGTCTCATTCTGGAGTGAAAATCCGCAATATTGTGTTCCTGGATCCTGCTGTCCCGTTATAGAATCATTCCCTGGACCGCCGCAGGCTTGACCATGGAGTGGGCATGGATACATTGGATTGATATCATATGTGCCTTTTGAGAGAAGGTATGCTGTCTGAAGAGATTCACCGTTTTCTGTATAATTCATGAACGATATGTCCGAATTGATATTCTCATCACTGCCTGGCTCGGTCACATTCGGATAAAAACCCCCATGTTCAGAGATCTCCTTGAATGCGCTTTCCGCAGAATCACTGACACAACTGTCTATATATGTCCTGACACTTGTACTGTCAAGCAAAGCTTCAGCAACATTGTCTGCTTGCTCCTGATTAGCTTGCCTGGTTTGCTGTGCTGCAAAAGCCATGATGATCCCGACGAAGATGAACATCACAAACCCGACCAGAAGGAACATGGTCACTTGAGATTTCTTCATGGTATTACACTTATCAATCTCATATCTAAATATTGGCTTGAGATTTCAATATGTCATCCGAACCAGGAACCCAACCCTGCCTGTATCTCTTTGTCCTTCCCAAAGATGGATTCAAATTGCTCTTTTACAAGCTCAAGTGATTGGTTGAGATATGGCTCGACATGAAAATTGTTGGCAAGGCTGATCGAAGGCTCAAGATATTTCCCCACAGAACCTTGAGATATGGTGAAGATGATCTTCCCATTGCAATATGGGCATACTCCTTTTATGGGGGGCCTCCTGAATTTCTCATTACAATGTACGCATCTGAACTGCTGCATAGAATATTTTCTCAGATTACCTTTGAGATCCTTCATGAAGTGTTTCTCTATGACCAACCTTGCCACGTCAGGAGCATCCACTGCCCTGATCTTCTCAGATAGCTCCATCTGGCTCCTGAGCTTGTCCTCCATTGAAGGCAGCAGCTTATATGCTGAACAGAGAACTCCAGAATTATAATTAGATGTGTCATGCGTGAAGCCATAGCCCTCGTATTGGCGTTCTGTACCCAAAAAATTGTTTACAGTGTCTATCTTCACATCCCACGGCATCTTATATTCCTGTGCCGCTTCATAGAACTCAAGCGGGTAGTTCCAGGCAGTATCAAGATCGAAGAGCATATCGTCGACTTCTGCAGGTATTATCTCTTGAGTTATGACCAATGGGGCATCCATTGTGCTTCCTCTTGTCGTCGGAAGATACTTCTTGGAGAAATTCAAGAATGCATCAAGCAGAAGAAAGAAAGAGGATTCATCGCCATCACAATCACGTCTCATGGCAGCATGAAGCATGGGATGCGCAAGGAATGCTTGACTTTTTGAGAACCCGACAATCCGCGAGATTATCCCTGCGCTTGTATGAGGCGCAAGACCCACTATTGTTGTTCCGACCATATCTTCTCTTGTCTTGAAATTATAGAAAGGGGGCAAGCCATACATCTTCTCAAGAAGCTCATCAATGAATTTTCCTGTCCTGTATACTATCTTATCTGAAGGTTCTTCATGAGCATCAGGACAACAAGGTATTATGACATCCTGGGGTTTTATTTCCAGTATCTGATTCTTGTCCGAAAGTTCCTTGCCATGGATGTCTTCCGTATAACCTATCTCTCTCAATTTCTCTACAGAGACATATATCTCTTTGGGCTTGAAATGTGTGACCGGAAGTTCAGAGCAGTCATATCTTATTGTGCCATCCTTGTTCACAAAGACATTATACTTCGCCCTGAGGATGCCTTTGATAAGATGTTCTGGAATATGATCCCTTGAGAATGTGCCCTTTACACCTTTGATAAGATCGGGATATACTTTTGTACCCAATTTCTGTAAGAAGAGGTCAAAATAATGATTGATGTCTATATCCTGTCTCATATAAGAAGAAATCTTGATATGCTTCTTCCTATCATCCTCCCCTTTGTTCTGTTCAATAATCTTCTTTCCTTCCTCTTCAGAGATATATCCTTTGTTTGTCACATACATCTTCTGGGTTGGTTTATCCGTCTCCTCACACACAGAAAAGATTGTATATTTCCCTGTATGTGGGGAGTAGAAAATTGGAAAATCCGCGGTGATCTTTCCTGATTTAAGAGCAGACTGGAAACATCTTAACCTGCCTCCCTCCTCTCCGACCGGGAAGAGTACATGGGGGCTGCCCTGCAGCTTCCTGTGCTTTGCCTTTTCAGGCCTGCCCAATCTTGCGCCGATGAAAGTGCCTGATTTATCATTTATCTTAATTCCAGAAACATGGTTGATTATGTCAATGACACTTGCTTCCTGGTTCGCTTCCATGAAATCTATCATCTCTTGGAACCTTGTCTTTCCAATACCAAGGGAATGATAAAGGGCTGCTGCCCATTCCTTCTCGATGATGATATACTCATTGTTCTGGACATAATGAGGAAGCCCAAGAAGTTCTAAAGATTCTTTTTCTTTCTCATACGGTATTATTATCCTCTGGACGTTCTCATCATCATCCTTGAGTATCTTGCTTGTATGCACAGTGTCTGCTAGGTTAAGTAACATGTCCCTTTTCAAAGATTTCCAGAATAATGTATACAAAGGATGTAATGGCACACCATAATGTCTGCATAATTTGAATGATGCATGAAAACTTGGCCTTGTCTTCATTGGTTCGTTGAATATAGCTCTAATCTCTTCTATGTCCAAATCTGTTCTTGAAGCGATGGCTTCTGGATCAAAACTATCCCCTTTCCCTTCAACAGCTTTCTTGAAGTCTTGTATCCACCACTCTTCACAATAACCTGAAGGTATCAAGTTGTGGGCCCTGTTGAAGAAATCGCCATAAGATATGAGCACGTCACCATTATAGAGCACTTTCTCTACATCGTTCTTGACTTTCTTTGCCATTTTCATACTGTCGATTCTTAAAACAGTGCCGTCATGTAACTTTACTATTGGACCTTCTATAGTATCACACGAAGAATATGCTCCTGCTTTACCCGGCCTTTCAGTCTTGCATTGTGTTCCTATCGCTATGAACTGATTGAGTATCTCCATTGTCGCCGGATGGATGGACTGCGCAGAGAAACCGGAGAATCTTGACCTCCCATAACGTAACCTAAAACCACCTTCCCTTAACGGATGGCCAAAGACAGGACGTCCTGCGACAAGATCAGAGATATAAGTATAATCTGGCTTGATCTTACTTGTATCCTCCTCATCTTTCTCTTCTTTCTTACCGCCTTTAGCTTTCTCTTCTTTTTGTATATTATTGAACTCTTCAAGGATATCCCATTGTTCCATATCCATCTCATGACCCCATTTTGAAAGCTGTTTCCACAATTTTTTTGCCTTCAATGGTATGCAGCTTGATAGTATGAGGCACATCCCGCTACGGATATTATTGGTGGGGATACGTTCAAGGTTCTTGAAATTAGAGACCTCTATCTTCTCTGTGGGATCGCCGCCAATCTCCACAGGCAATCTTTCGCATAAGTATTCTAATTCTCTCCTTGAGGGAACATATTGCAAGTTCGTTATCCTGTCATGATAATCCATGACTTCAGCATATAATCGTTTCACTTCTGTCTCAGTAGGATCGTATACATCATAACCTAACTTCTTCCTTACATAGTCTGATATGAGCACTGATACAGCTGCAGCTGTACCGCCAGCATTCCTTATAGGTCCTGAATAATTCAGACAGATGTATTCCTTACCGTCCTTTCGTTTCTTCACATCAATATGAGTAAGACCTTCAAGAGGAGAGCTGACAACACCAACGGTCACATAAGCGAAACCCATCCTGATCCCAACCTCCATGGCTTGTACAGGATCAGTGAAACTACAGAATTTCTCTGTCGCAATCTCATGAGCAATCTTCATGGCCACACGCCAGTCGCCTGCACCAAATTCTTTTTCCAATTCCTCTATGCGCTTTACAGCATCGTCTGTTTCAGCAAGCTGGGGAGCAACAACAGAGATGAGCCCAACAACCCTTTCGGCCATGCTGTTGGCTATCTTTATCTCTACATCATCTGCAGGATCATAACCTTTCTTACGGGCCTCCTGAGCTATCTTAAGGCATTTCCTAGTATTATCATCAAGGCGATGAAAATATTCCTTTATGTTTTCGGAATGTGCAGTCAAACTTTACCACCAACATCTCTTATCATCAATGAATCATACCTCATTATGCCTCTCCCCCTCTCTTCGTCTCTTCTTCCTTATTTTCTTCGTCTTTATTTTCCTCGTCTTTCTTGTTGAAATTAAGTATCTTTATCCTTCTGGTCTTCATGCTCATCAATATCGCGCGTGCTGGTTGAGGCTCAAGACCAACCTTCTCTTGATAATCTGTCATAGATAACCATGTTGAACAGTTCAAAATTGTGACATTTCTATACATATCGGCCACTGTCCTATGTATGTGTCCCGTCACGAGCACATCCGGCACTTGTGATATGAAAAGAGCATCATGCGAATCGGGAACATACTGCAGAGCATTATGTGTTATGCCAAGATGACGCCTTTGAAGATAAAATTTTGAGATAAGATCCGCACGTTTCATACCACCATTATCCCTGATAGATGGTATGGTCTCGGCATAATACGGGAAACTATATCCATGATATAATAATAAGTCCAGACCATCAAATCCTTCACAAGCACCTATATTCACTATGCTTGGACTGCTCAGCATATAGACTTCAGGCATATCATATGCTTCTTTCATGTATTTTTCTGGTATTGGTGGTTGAGGATCAGCTATCCTCACAGCATCATGATTTCCTGGTATGATTATCTTTTTCATGTCTTTTGGAAACTTCTTAAACTCATTCATAAAGAGATCATATTGATCATAGAGATCTTTTGTGGTAAGATCATTCTCTTGACCAGGATACGTGCCGATACCTTCAACCACATCTCCTCCTATGACCATGTATTTAATCTTATTTATTATCTCCTTGTGCTTATCATTCCCTATCTCGCCAGAAAGCCAACGGACAAATTTATTCCATTCTTCCCACATAAAATATTTTGACCCAAAATGTAGATCACTGATAAAAATGACATATTCGTCTTTTGGTGATTTCTTCAATTCTTTGCTCAATGGGACGTCGGGAAATATTATGTTGTTCGCGAAGACAATATTATCGCCCATCATCCCTGTTATACCAATCACTTCATCAAATACTATATCATTTGCTATCTTGAACAATTCCTGGTTATTCTTTGTGATAACCACTTTTATGAGATCGGTATCATCCTCTATCGTCAATATGACATTTCCATTTGCGGTCAATGATTTATCGCTCACCATCCCAACAAAAGCTACAGACTCTTTTTGGGGTTTAGAAGATAACCGTGAGATTGATAAGATATTATCCATCTCTTTTCTCCCTCTCAAAATATTCATTATCGCATAATATCTCCTTTTGAACAGCTGAGAGAAATCAGAGACCTCTCGTTTTTTTGGTGTCCCTTTGTAACTATATATCACTTTCACTTTGCTTTCTTCATCACTTTCATCATCAGCGCTATTGTCACTTTCATTTGTCGCAACATCCTTATCATCACTTTTTGTTGGTAATTCAGTTATATTCCAATCGTAAGATTTCTTTGTCTGTGTATTACCATATGATATCTTCTCATAGAAATCATCATCCAATATCAATGTATTATCGACTTCTAATCTTGATATCATATCATCATCCTCTAATCTCTCGACATGATCCAATCTATCAAGAATCTCTTCCGTCACCAAGATATCTTTAGACATCAAGGTCTTGATTATCCTCTTTTTCAGTTCTGCTTGCGACATGTCAATAACCTAATAAAATGATGAATCTCTTACATCCCTAAGCTTTCAGCGAGCATCTCTCTTAATTTAGGAAATAATTCTTCCGGAACAGAAAGTGATATTTTTCGTGTTCTTCCATATCTGCCTTTTGAAAGCACTTGTGTGTTTATTATGCCAAGAGTATCCATCTCCGCTATGATATCAGATATTCTTCTCATTGTCAGTGGTCTCAATGATGATTTTTGACAGACTTGTTTGTATGCCTCATAGATGTCCCCTGTGAAAAACATGTCTCCTGTATCTGTCACAGAAAGAATAGAGAAAAGTGCCGCCTGTGACTGTTTAGGCTGCGAGCGTACAATATCAACGACTTTGTCTTTCTCTATCTTTCGTTCGGAAATATCTATATGATCTATGGTTATCTTCTCCTCGTTATTCCTTTCACATATCTCCCCTGCCACCCGAAGAAGATCAAGTGCACGTCTTGCATCGCCATGGTCCCTTGCAGCATAAGCTGCACATTTCTCTATAACACCATCATCAATCGATCCTTCATTAAAAGCAAGCTTTGATCTCTCGGAAAGGATGTGCTGCAATTGCATCGCGTTATAAGGAGAAAAGGTCACATCCTCTTCATTCAATGAACTCTTGACACGTGGCTCAAGCTCATTAGCAAAGGTCATATCATTAGATATCCCGACAATACATATCTGAGATTTATCCAGCTCTGAATTTATCCTTGTCAAACTATATAGTACATCATCGCCGATCTTCATCACAAGCTCATCAATCTCATCAAGTATCAACACTAATGTGGTCTCCTTATGATCAAGTTTTTTCTGGAATACAGAATATATCTCATTTGTAGCGAGCCCAGTCTTTGGGACATCTTCACCGATCATCTTGCAGAGTTCAGCGATCAATCTATATTCAGTATCAGTAATCTTCCTTAATTTACAGTTCACATAAAATATCCTTAAAGGAATATTATTCTCCTCAGTAATATTCTCCAATTCTTTCTTTATCTTCTTCAGGACAAGTGTCTTACCTGTACCAGTCTTACCATAGACGAAAATATTAGAAGGAAGATCATTCCGTAAGACTGGTGCAAGCATTGAAGATAGCTGCTTCATCTCATCTTCTCTGTGTATGATCGCATCAGGTATATACGAAGCCTGTAAAGATTTCTTGTTCTTGAATATAGAGTTCGAAGATATATATGTCTTAAAATACTCACTAAGTATGTTTTTTTCCATTTACCTCCCCTGAAATTCCAGGAGAATGTAAGGTTAATAAATTTTTCTGTAGAGGTACACCCCTCTGTTTCCTGTGGAACTATGTTGTGTCATCCGTGTGGCTCATATAGCAAATATGATTTTACGTCTCGATGATGGTTGTATCTCCTATTAATTTGAATCCCTTTATGAATATATCTTTAATCGTAAGACAATCAATCATCGCTACAGAAGATAAATATTGTAATTTAGATATTTTTTTTTTGGTATATTTGTTTTTATACTTTCGATCATATTCTTTCTTTATTATCTTAACCATATCATATTATATTATATCATATTATATTATATTATATTATCATAAGCTATAATCTTTATCTTGTATATTCTTCACGATCAACAATATCCTTATTTCATACTTCATCTTTTTAATTTTTATTTGTGAACTACGATATCTATCTTCTATACTTTATTCTGTTTTTTTATCTTTTTTTTTGATATATTTATTATCCTGTATTCTTTATTAATTATAATAATATATATATTTATTTTCTATATAGAAAATAATAATAATAATAATTCATTACAATAATAAAAAGATTAATGAAGGAATAATTATGGAGGTTATATGTGGAAATAATTTGTAAAAAAGAAAATAAAAAATAGACTTACAAAAATCACGAATATAGTTTGTTGGATAAAGTTTAGTGAAATAAATATGCAAAAATATCACAAAGTTAGTCTGTTAGATTAAGTTTAATTAAATAATGACATACAAAAAAATATATAGAATTTACTGAATTGATCTGTGAATAATGATTACTGAAATATCAAGAGATCTTTTGTCAAATTTCACATTACCAGCTAATTCATTTTAAATGTTATTTCTGTATATGATCATGATAATTCTAGATGACATAAATATTTATTATTTCAAATATTAATTGATAGTTTCAATATCTAAAATATTATTTAGCAAGATTTAAAAGAAAAGTACAAAAAAGTATTTCTTAACAAAATATGATTTTTAAGAAAATAACATCATAAAAAATATAATATGATTTTTTAATTACAAATCACAGAAACACATACCAATTTTGTGCTCAAGGACTTCCACAGGAAACAAAGGGGTGTAGGTCAATCATAGGAGTTTCAATCTACCAGGTCTTATCTCAAAAAGATCACCTTGTTCAAGCAATCTCTGTATTGAATTCCTTGCATTCTTTACATTAAGTCTTTGTAGCTCTTGTTCAAGTATATCTGTGCTGACACCATCTCCATTATCATTATTCATGATTATGTTCTGTGTGACCTCATATATATCCGAGACTTCTTCATTTCTCTCATCAATCTCATCATCAACTTTATCTTCCGATATGATCTCGTATAATGGTTTTATGTAGAATGATTCTTCTTCCTGTTTTTTGATCTCTTTTTTCCTATATTCTAACCATGCTGTGTTATCAAGAGAATTGATGATCTCTGCTGTTATGTACACATCATCATCAAACCTTCTCGGTCTTCCGATGATGACAACAGTATCACCTTCTTTCAGACCCTCGTTTATTATGATATCATAGTTAAATGCAAAGTTTGCATTGACGAGTATTGATCCTGTACCATCGTCAATTATGATTGATAATGTACTTTCATTATGTGATACTATTATTCCAATTATGTTTATCCTTGATATATAACCAAACCTTGTTTTAATATAATTAGGCTTCCATTGATCTCGATTCTCGATAAATATTCCTTCTTTTAAAGAAGCAATATCTATCTTGACGGCCGGCATCCTTTCATAATTATCCTGTGGCATCATGGATCCCTTCTATTCATGATATTATATCTTTGATATATGGTCTCTTTTTGGTTCATATATATCTCCAGACCTTTTCAGCTTCTCAATTGAATCAATCACATTGTCCTCACTTATACCTTTCTCTTTACCCATACGCACAAGCTCTTTGACAGGTATTATTTTTCCTAGTTCTTTTTCCATCTCTGTGATCATGTTCTTCACTTGTGATATCCCTGATCTTTCTGAAGCAGATATGTTTGAGGTTATCCTGTCAAGGTCTATTTTGCCTGTCTTCGGATCCATCCCCATCTGAGTGAGAGAATAATGGACAAGGTCTATTGCTTTTTTTGCATCCTTTATCGTTATTGAATCTGATAATCTTATCTTTGCGGATGCCTCGCTCAGTCTTATAAGACCTTCTAGTTGTCTTGCAGAGATAGGTATGGATTTGACTCCATCCTCTTCAGAACCCGAGCCCCTCATCTTCACATAATAATTCTGTATCTCTTCTATCGCTTCTTCTGTCAAAACAGGTTTGACAGATTGTGAATAAGCGATATATTTTCTCAGAAAATCAGTATCAAGTTTCTGTTCTTGTTTTATATCGAGGGTCTGCTCTTTATGCCTGTTCAGTATGAAATTAGCCAACTCAGAATCCTTATCCTTGTTTGGCATATCCCTGAAAGGGAAAATAAGGTCGAACCTGTTCAATAATGTTGAGGGAAGCTCTATCTGTTTTGCGAGCATCTCGTATGGATCGAATCTTCCCCATTTAGGGTTTGCTGCTGCGAGCACAGTGGTCTCACATACTAATGTCGCTTGTATGTTCGCTTTCGATATACTCACTGTCTGTTGCTCAAGAGCTTCATGCATAGCACTCATATCTTCTTTGGTCATCTTGTCCAGTTCATCAATGAAGACCATGCCCTTGTTCGCAAGCACCAAAGCACCTGCCTCTAATGACCATCCATTAAGGAATTCATCCTTCACGACGGAAGCAGTAAGACCAGCGCCTGATGCACCTTTACCCGAGACAAATTTTCCTTTAGGTGCTATCATTGACATCCTTTTCAGCAGTTGTGATTTACCAGATCCAGGATCACCGATAAGAAGGATATGCATGTCTCCTCTAGAAGTGATATCTCCTTTCCTTATTTTCTTCAATCCACCAACCATCTGAAGGATCAGTGCCTGTTTTATGTAATCGTGGCCATATATATTTGGAGCAGCTGATTCCACAATCCTTTTCATCAGATCTTTTTCTTTTGATAATTCTTTTATTTCGTTGATCTCTTCTTCTGTAATATTTATCTCGGAGAATTGTTCTTCTATCGTGTGTATGTAGTTCGCTTCTATCATTATATCGAAGCGTGTGGATTGTCCTCCAGTCCTTAACTGCACAGGAATCTCTTTCATAATTCCAGTGATCATTATCTTGGTTCCTGGATTTGTTTTCTTCTCAGTCATAGGTGAGACAAGGTCTTCTTTCAACAACACATTTATCCTTTTTGGTTGCTCACCGCCTTCCAGCGCTTCAGGCGCTTCTTCCAAAACCATGCCTTGCGCATCGACAAAATCCTTGTGTACCAGTCTGAATTTACCTTTTCTCCCACATCCACATTTTGACGGTTCCCTGAATTTTTCATCAAGCTGTGCTACAGATATCTCATGTCCGCATGAGGGACATTCGAACTTAGCTATAGTGACTTGTGGCCTGACATCTGATTTCTGTCTCACTATCCCATTAAGTTCTACAAATTTACCGATATGAGTGCTTCTTAGATTCTTTATCTCTACACTTTGGGATTTAGGCAGATTGAAGAACCGTATCCTGAATCTTTCGACTTTCTTCTTCTCTACAGGAAGATCTATGTTTTTCAATGCCATCTCTGCGGCTTTTATGAAATCTTCAGGGCTTTCTAATATCAATTCAGAAAGTTCAGGATCGTATCTGGAGATATCCCCGTGGTCTATGTGGACGAAGAAAAATCCTTTGCTGATATTATTCATTATGTGAGAATAATAGTTCTCCTCAAGAAATTCCTGGAATTTATTAATCTGTTCAGCAGCGTCCATCAGTACCCCCAACCTTCAAGGTTTATGGTTTTGTTTATATATTTTTTCAGACTGCATAGAAATATCTTACATCAAACGAAATAATTTTTAAATGAGTTATAATTCTACCAGGATATGAACGAGAGATTACGTGATTGGGCTGTAGGTTTTCTGAAGCATAAGGACACCTTCAGGAATAATCTGAAGGATATTGAGAATACAGAAAATGGGTTCATTGCTCATTTCAAGGACAAGGATGAAAGGTATATAATACAGGAAAATCTAGATTTTGAGAATATCCCTAAGAATGAAAATGTTTGTTTCGTGACTCTCAATAATCAGAAGAATTTCAATAAGCTTCTTGCAGAATGGAAGATAATCGTCATGTTCAAGCATCTCACCATTATTTTTGTTGAGAAGATCGCTGATGGAAAGCATTGGGTGGTGAATCCACATATACACGACAGGATTTCAGATAAGAGTTCATTGAAACCAGGGCTGAAATCGCTCTTTGAGAGCGCAAAAGGTAACTAGTTCATCTTTATCAAGCATTAGGTTCCCAGCAGTCATTGCATCTGGCCTCATATGCTTCAGCCCCGCCCACTTCTAGGACATCTTTTTTTCCGTGTTTGTAGAATGTTTTGCTTGCATGCCCAAAGCCACATGATGTACAGACAGCATCCAATGTCATAAGGTTATCGCTCAGAGCCATCAACGTACCGATATTGTCCTTATATTTTCCATTTTCATCTAGATCCTGAAAAGGGAATGGCTCGCCTTCAGAGGTCTGATTGAGTCCTTCATAGAAAACATTGATACCATTCTCCTTGAAATCTTTGATGACATCTATTATGCCTGAATCAGTAAATATCACTTCTGATATGTATACTGAATCAGGTGTCTTCTCAAGAGTGTCTACATATTCTCTTATCTCACTTGATCTGTTGAAAAGGATTGCTTCAAGCTTATGACCAGAATGTGTCATTATCTCATTCTTGTCTGTATACCTGTCGTCCTTAGCAGGCCTGAAGGAAAGGATGGGGTATTCCTCCATGACACCTTTGTTCTCCAATGCGATCTGTCTTCTTTCAATAAGCCTCATGATCTCTGTGCTTTTCCCTGAGAACATAGGGCCCACTCTGCCTGTGATGGTCCCTCTTCTCCTTTCACATGGTATTTTCTCTTCCAATGACATGGTGTGTGGATTGGAAGTCTCATTTATAACAATTTGTGTGGCAAAGCATCAGAAAGATAAAAAAACATAGTGCCTAAAATAATCTCAAAACAAATTACCACAGATGAAAATTAAAGAAAAATCATTCCTCTTCGTTTGGATTGTATGAGGGTACCGCAGACTTAGATATTATCATTATATCACTAGTGGCCTTTACCAGCTGATGTGGTACGATAACACCCTTTGCACTGCCTAGAACCTTATTGAGATATGAATTCTTAGAGGCCTTCACGCGCCATCCAAATATGTTATTCTTTGTGACGATTGATTCTTCTATGTCACCAAAATAATCGCCAGCATCTGTGAAAACCTTCAT
>JBKGYM010000009.1:0-18316 GCA_046546115.1 Candidatus Woesearchaeota archaeon | reverse complement strand
CCTATCATGAATAATCTGGGGATTGAGACTTTCTGGTTAGAGTTGAAAGCTGACACTTCTTTCTTTGAGACAACAAAAGCTTTCCATAATGGCCTGCAAGGTGAAAAGATGTCTTCTGCGTATGAGAAGATTGATAATTATACCAGTTTCTATGAGGATGACTTAGAGAAGTATAATCAACATATACTTGAATATCTGGATGATCTTGGCGAAGGTGACATTGTGGTGATACACGATCCACAACCACTTGGCCTGATCAAATATAGGAAGAATGATGGTTCCAGATGGATATGGAGATGTCATATTGATACTAGTGATCCTGACAAGGAATTGTGGGATTTTGTCCATTCAATGGCCAAAAGGTATGATGCCAGGATTGTATCTAAGGAAGATTTCAGTCATGGTGACTTAGAATGGGTTGTCATACCGCCCTCTATCGATCCGCTCATAACCAAGAACAAACAGTTGGAAGAAGACGTTTTGAGGAAGATTGTGAGCAGTTATGATGTGCCGTTAGATCGCCCTATAATCTCTCAGATATCACGGTTCGATAAATGGAAAGATCCTGTGGGTGTTATCGAGGCTTTCCGTATGGCGCGGACAGAAGTGGATTGTTCACTTGTCCTGGTTTTTGATGGTGCCTCTGATGACCCTGAGGGTGATATGATGTATAAGCTTGTAACAGATTCTATAGCTGATGGTGAATACTCGGATGATATATATCTTGTGCGTGGTGACAAAGAAGAAACTGTGAACGCTTTTCAGACAATCTCTTCGATTGTGCTCCAGAAATCGTTGAGGGAAGGTTTTGCTCTGACAGTCTCTGAAGCATTGTGGAAAGCGACACCTGTCATCGCCACAAGGATTGGTGGTATACCTTTGCAGGTGATTGATGATTTTGATGGTTACTTAGTCGAACCGTATTCTTATGGTATCCATGACAGTCAACGAGATGAACATATCAGGACGACTGCAGAATCTATCGTGAAGATTCTGGGCGACGAGGAGAAAGCTAAAGTGATGAGCGAGAATGCGAAGCAGCATGTCAAAGATAATTTCCTTGTGACAAGGCATGTCAAGGATTATCTTGAGCTCTTCAGAAACGTTACCAGTGAAGTACCAGTGCCTTTTGCCCGACAAGAATCCGATGGTGAATGAACCAAAACTGGCGCTATTCCTCAGGAAAGGCCATTTTTTCTTTTTTTTCTTATTATCTATTCAGAAATCCTTATCGACGAATATGTTATGTTTCTCTCCACCCTTGAGTTCTTGGATAATCCTTCTTGTGATTATCTTCACAGGTTCGGGCATGAGCTTGACTCTTGACTTTATATCATCAAAAGATCTGAATGGTTCCGCTCTCTTCTCTTCGATGAGTTCCCACATATGTTTCTTACCCAGTCCAGGAAGTAGCTGCAACTCATGCATCCTTGTGGTGAGTGGTCTTGAGTTATTGAAGAACCTGACAAACTTCTCTTCTTTTTTCTTCACGAGATCTGTTATCATGAATTCAAGTTCTGATTCAGCGGTAGCGCTCAATTTGGAATATGGCAATTTTCCTCTTATGTGGTGTATCTTCTCTCTTTTGCCTTCGCCGATATATACTTCTTCATAAGGCTGAAGGAATACATCTTTCTTAGGGACCAGTTCGAGAAGTACAAAAAATGTGGCACCTATACCTTGGGCAATCGGAGTCTTCCTGAAATTATCACCTTTCTCAAAAGGATAGCCGTGCTGCAGGAAATCAAGGACTATCGCTTTCTCTTCTTTAGGACGCTCCACATACACCACCCAGGATTTTATATGAAATAATACGGGATATAACTATAAAAAGCTTTCGAAAGAGCCAGAATTCAATCAATTGGACTCTTTTCTATAATCATCAAGGACCTTGTCGATCTTCTTGATGTTGTCAGCATTGACAGTCAGAGTATATCCAGAAAGTATGCTCTTAAGATCTTCAGCATTGACTGGCATGAGATCAATTATCTTCTTTATATGGAAATCTTTCAGTCTTGGTATCTCAAGCTCACTGATCTTCTTGTAAAGTTCTTTGTAATCTTTCTTGGTTATGATGTCTAATGATTTAAGGAATTCGTGTGTCTTATTCGATCGGAAATTCAATTCTTCATCCCTTTTCTTGATCTTTTCAAGATTATTCTTCATCTCTACAAGAGAAAGCGGTTCCTTATTTACAATATCACTGGGCATTCAAGATCACTCCTTTTATTAATGGCTCATCCTCTTCAGGTGTACAGGGTGGATTATGGCTTTCTTGTCTTTGCCTGAATCCTTGAAGGCAATCTCATAACACCTTCCTATCTTCTTCTTGACAATACCATTCTTTCCATGGAATCTTGGCATGTACATCCCCTTCTGATAGGATGATTCTGCTTTAAGGACAACTCTTTCCCCTTCACTGAATTCTTGGAAAAATCTGGTGAGGCTGAGTTTCCCTTTGTCAGTGACAGGCTTGGAAAGCTTATGCCTTGTCTTTCTCCTGAATCCACCAATTCTTTGTGCCATAAGGCTGAAGAACAAGAGGTTATTTAAAAAGCTTACGTTGATTTGTCACAGCATACTTTCTCGCAGTAGTCCATTCTATAACAGGCAATCAAAACATTTATATAAGATATAAAACTTTCCCGGCTTGTGAGTTTGTGGGGTCAAATAGTGACACTCCCGTAGTTTTTGGGGGTTTGTGTGAAGGCAGAGAATGCCTTCTGAATCCATGACCTCTTTCATCAATGTATGGCTTCAAGGAGGGCTCAATATGCGAAAGTTTTTTTCGAATGTCAAGGATAGGATAAGAGAAGGGTTTGCATCAGATGCAGAAGACCTTTCAGAGGGTGAAGAGGAATACGTGGAGCTTGATACTGATTCTTCATCATCAGAGACAAGAAAAGCAAAGATCATGGTCAGATCATTTGTTCTGGAAGACTTCTCCGATGTCAAGCAGGTGATAGATTCTCTCCGTGATGGTTACACTATTACACTCATAAACATCAAACCGTTGAAAGGGAAAGATGTCGTTGAGCTGAAAAGGGCAGTGAATAAGATCAAGAAGACCTGTGATGCCATCTCAGGTGATCTGGCAGGTTTCGGTGAAGACTGGATTGTCGCAACACCTGGCTTTGCTGAGATCTATCGGTCCCAGAAAGCACAGAAACACTCTCAGCGATCCTCAAAGACCGAGACGGTAGATGATGAGGAGTCCAGGAACAAGACAGTTCTTGAGCAATATGATACTGACGATGTATTCTGATTCTTCTTTTTTACACTTTTTTCTTAGACCAATGTCAGCATTTTACAAAAGAGTTTTAAATGATTTATTTTTTAAGTGGTTATCATGGGGTTAGACTATAAGACAACGAAAGATATAGAAGTCTCTTCAAAGCTCGTTGAACAGGTGATAGGTCAGGACAACGCTGTCAATGTTGTCAGGAAGGCTGCTTCTCAGAGAAGACATGTCCTATTGATTGGTGAGCCAGGTACTGGTAAGAGTATGCTGGGTATGGCATTGTCAGAGCTTCTATCTAAGGAGAATCTGGTTGATATTGTCTCATTCCCGAACCCTAATGATGAGAATAGACCTCTTATAAGAACAATGAAATCTGATGCTGCCAGAGACATGGTGATGCGTTCTAAGATGGAGTCTGCGAACATGTTCAAGAATCAGAACCTCCTTCTGTTAGCAATAGCCATCATTGCAATGATTGCTCCATGGTGGATATTGTCCCATTACCGTGAAGAGTTGGGTGCAACTGCTGCTGCAGTCATGTTTGCTGCTTTTTTCCTGGGTGGGACGCTCTTTCTTGTCTCTTTCATCATGTTTCTTAACCTTGGTAAACGGATGGGCACAAAAGCTCAGACACCGAAGATAATCGTGGATAATTATAGTACACAGAAAGCTCCATTCATGGATGCTACTGGTGCGCACGCTGGTGCTCTCTTAGGAGATGTGTTGCATGATCCTTTCCAATCCGGAGGGATGGGGACACCGGCTCATGAGAGGGTTGTTGCAGGCATGATCCATAAGACGAACAAAGGAGTCCTCTTCATTGATGAGATCTCTACACTCGCCCTAAGTACACAACAGGAGCTGTTGAGCGCAATCCAGGAGAAGCAATACTCTATTACTGGTCAATCTGAACGAAGCGCTGGTGCTATGGTCAGGACAGAACCAGTGCCCTGTGATTTTGTATTGGTCGCAGCAGGTAACATAGAGACCGTAAAGAACCTTCACCCTGCTCTGCGTTCGAGAATAAGGGGCTATGGTTATGAGGTATACATGGATGAAAGTTTTCCGGATACAGAAGAGAATCGTGACCGGATTGCACATTTTATCGCGCAAGAGGTCAAGAAAGATGGTAAGATACCACATTTCACAAAAGCAGCAGTCAATACTATAATCGAAGAGGCAAAGAGGAAAGGGAACCGGAAAGGCCACCTTACTCTCCGTCTCAGGGAGTTGGGAGGTCTTGTCAGGTCAGCCGGTGATATCGCCCTTGAAAAGAAGTCCAAGCTTACCAAACCCGAGCATATTAAAGAGGCCTCACGGACAATAGCTCGTGGACTCGAGAAGCAGATGGCAGATAAATATATAGACCATAAGAAAGAATATGAGGTCATCAAGACTACTGGCAGGGCCATTGGAAGAGTCAATGGACTTGCGGTCATTGGGAGTGGTTCAGTCACATCTGGAATTCTTCTTCCTATTGAGGCAGAAGTCACAAAAGGCAGCCAGAAGACACAGATCAATGCGACAGGTAAACTGGGCGAGATTGCCAAGGAAGCGATCACAAATGTTTCCGGCATAGTCAAGAAATTATTTGGTGAAGATCTAAAATCAAGCAAGGATATATATGTTCAGTTCCTTCAGACCTATGAGGGTGTTGAGGGTGACAGTGCATCCATCGCCGTTGCTACAGCAATCATATCTGCTCTTAAAGAGGTTCCTATCAAGCAGGATTATGCGATGACAGGCAGCCTCTCCATAAGAGGTGAAGTGATGCCCATCGGTGGCCTGTCTTCCAAGATTGAGGCTGCGATAGATACGGGAGTGAAGAATGTGATTGTTCCGGAAGCTAACCTGGAGGATATCGCTATTGATCCGAACGAACTCAAGAAGATAAATATAATACCGGTGAAGCATATTGTGGATGTGCTAGAGAATGCTCTTGACTGGAAGGGTAAGGATAACATCCTGAAGAGACTAAAGAAGAATGTGAAAGTATGACTCATATGAAAGTATGATCCCGGTTTTCTTTCAGTCCCACGTGACTTCTATGTCATCAGTTCTTGTATATGGATAGATATGTGAATCCTGTGGTTTCCACCTTTCGCCGGCAGAATATTGCAGGAGACCCTGCCATGCTATCATCGCTGCATTGTCCAGGAGATACTCTTTCTCTGGAATGTATAAGGAGCTATCTCTTTCTTTGCACATGATGTCTGCCATCTCCTGTAATCTGATGTTGCAGGCGACACCACCACCGAGAAGAAGTTCTTTTTTTCCGCAATGCGCCATCGCTCTCTCCGCTACCTCAAGCAGCATTGAGAATGTTGTCTCTTGCAGTGAATAGCATAAATCATTCTCATCAGCACCTTTTCTATGCTTGGTCTTAAGATTTGTGAGAATGCCTCCAAGGGATATGTCCATGCCTTTCACGACATAAGGTAATTCTATCATGTTCTTGCCTTTTAGTGAAGCCTCATAGATTTTCGGTCCTCCCGGGAAACCATAACCCAGATATCTTGCGAACTGATCAAGGAAATTACCTATGCCCATATCTAAAGTCTCTCCAAATATCCTGTATCTCCTTGATTCGTATGCGATTATCTGTGTGTTGGCTCCGGACACATACAGGAAGACAGGATCTCTTGCGCCTGTAAGCATCCGCCCAATCTCCAAGTGAGCAATGCAATGATTCACACCAATCAGGGGTATGTTCTGAAGCAGAGCAATTGATCTTGCTGCCATCGCTCCTATCCTCAGACAATGTCCCATCCCTGGTGAAGCAGAATAGGCGACAACGTCTATATCTTCCTTTTTCATTCCCGATCTTTTAATGGCATCATCTATGACCTTGTCACATACCTCTACGTGATGCTCTGATACTTTTACAGGGATCATTCCGCCGTTCTCTGTAGAGAATAAGCTTTTTTCGTTTGACAGGATCTGTCTTCCCCTGATCACAGAAGCACCAAATGTATGTGCAGTTGATTCTATCCCAAGCACAATTGTCTTACTAACCATTCTGATACATGAAAAATAAGGCAGCATATATAAATTTAGATATTAATTCTGCTCTTATGACCCCAAGGATAGTTTTTTAAATGAATATACCTCAATAGATTCTTGAATATGGCTTTGATGGAGAAGGATATGAAGAGGGTTTTATCACAGTCTGTATTATTCGCTTTAGCTTTTGTGATACTATCTCTGCCTGTCTTTGCTCTTGATCAAGGCGGTTCTGTGCAAGATTTCGCACAAGCATTCGGCAGGGGTTCCGGCATCATCGTGGCTGTGCTATCTCAGCCGATGTTCATGGTGGCTCTGATCATACTCTTGATATACCTTCTCATATATCAGATTGTGACACTCGCATTGTCTAAGGCAATGTCTTCTGGGGTATTCGGTGGTGATTCTGGTGAATCTCCAAATAAACTGAGAGCAATCTCCCATGCGTTATCGGGGATAACCACAATCTCTATCCTGATGGGTGGGAGTTATGAGGGCGGTTCGTTGTCTGCCACGACAGTCGAGACCAACGTCCATAATCTCATGTCCTCAGTATCAATGCTCCCTTTGATATTTACAATCCTGGTGGCTGCTATCTATCTTCTGACCTCACTGAAGAACAACCCAGACATGCTCAAGTTGAAACGTTTTGGGCTCATGATGATGGTCTTTGGGATAGCGACATGGGGAGCGCAGGGCATGGTTGGAAGCATGTGGTCATCGGCAGGAGTGCTCTTCTTCTTCATTGGTCTGTTTCTGAACATATTCCATGGAGCTTTCCGTTCTGGAGCCTCTCCAGGTTTCTCTTCTTACGGAGGTTCTAGAGGTGGAGATTCTGGAAACAGAGGCAATGGCTTCTTCAGTAGCATCGGGAGCGCTATTGCTGACAGGATCAGGAATGGTGGCTCGTCCAAAGCAGAGAAGAAAGCAGAGAAGAAAGCAGAGAAAGCAGCACGTCAGGAAAAGAAGAAACTCAAGGTCGTGCCTGAGATCCATTCTTTGCACAAGCCAGAGATGTTCAAGATGAAGATTGTTGAGCTGAGTGATTATCTTGGAAAACTGAAAGATGATTTCCATAAGGAGTACGATGCTATAACATCCATGGGTGATGTATCAAAAAATCTACAAGGCACGATAGAATCGATAGATCCTCATGCTAATCCTAGTTCTATCCGAGGCTATCTTGAGCCCATCAAGGCATCTGTCAAGAAACTTGAGGATTCTGAGAAGACTGAAGAGGACATGCACAAGGATGAGAATAGAAGATCAAAGAGAACTTATAGGCGAGACATAAGAAGACCGCTGAAGACACTTGAAGATGATTATGGGAAGATGTCAAAAAGCTTGAATAAGTTCAAGCAGACATGGGACCCGAATTCATTGGATAATTATGACGCTGTGGTCTCAGAGATGGAACAGCTCCTGGCTGCGCAATCGCAGATGATACAGAACCTTAAGATGACAAGATCTGTGCTGGTGAATCTTGAGACTGCTTTGGGTAATATTGTTGATTTCAAGGGGCAGATGAAGGAGTTAGAGAAGTATTCTGAAGAAATTGATGACTATCTCAAGACATTCGAGAAAGAGTGGATGAAATCTTCCAAAAGCCATAACCCTGCACAAGAACAGGAGCGCTTGAATCAAGAAAAGATCAAGAAGATAACAGAACTCAGAAATAAGATGTTGCAGTTGAATAAGCACTTTGATGAAGGTATAAATAAGGATACTGGAATGTTATCCTCTATCGCTTCAAATCTCAGGAATATAGAAAACATGTCTAAATTACTGATCCAGCTCTCCAATAATTATCAGAATGAATTCTCCCAAGCCACAGATATCCATAGCCAATTAGAGAATAAAGTTGGAGAACTAGGGAAAGTGTCTGATGAAACATCAGGAATGATCCATGAATGTTACCAGGCTTTACAAGAGATTGAGAAAAAATATGAGAACGTGAAGTTCTTGTTCCTTGACCATGAGAAGAGTGGGGAATTTTACCAGGGTGCTCAAGAACTTATGGACTTTGGTAAAGAAAGACTCAATAGATATCAGGAACTTCAATCTTTTGTGAATGAAAGGCAAAGAGATATGTCTGCGAGAGATATTGTCCAAGAGGCAAACACCGCTCTTAATGATATATCTACACGCTTTGATAGGATGCATAAGAATATCCAGAAGATTGTGGATGTGAGACGCATGCTAGAAGATGATCTCAATAATCTGAAGATATACATGACATCTGATCGTATCGAAAATTTCCAGAGGATACCTATGATGAGACAGCTTCTCAATGACATGTATCAAAAGACTCACAGCAATATGAATCTTGATGGTGATGATTTCAGGGATCGTGTCCTTGAGAGCATAAGCAATAAGATAAAGAGTCTGGAAGATGAACAGAGGTCTTTACCACCACCTCAGCAAGCTGCTTGATTATAATCCTAGTTAATTTTATAAACATTAATTGCAGCTGATGATGTATGTCCGTTCCGTCATTCTTGGTTATGTCCCGTTCAAAAAAAGCATATTTCTTTATCATAGATGCATTCGTCGCCATCATGATACTCTCCATTGGAATGTATATGATACTCTCTTCTTATCTGAATTATGCGGACCGTGATCAGACTGTATTATCAAGCCGTTCCTTGACTGATTTCATGTCAAGTGTCTCAATAGCAGAATACAATAATGATTATAAGTTCACCACTCTTATGGGTCTCACATCACCACACAATCCTAATTTCATAAGACGTTATGATAACACTATTGCTGACCAGATCGCAGAGTTCTATTATCGGGAACAACAGCCGCCTTTCCCGGAGAACCCAGATGGAATTCCTCGCGGTGCGAGTTTCTCAGGAGGATTAGCAAGAGAAGTCATAGAAAGCACGATTCCACAACAGTTTGAGGCCACATTGATACTGAGTGATTACATGACTGGCGAATCCTCGGTCATATATGCACGGAATGAGGATCCAAGATTTACAGAGAATGAGGCAGAGCTCATTGTTCCTTATAAGAGTATAGTCATGGGTGACTTCAAGCATAACGAGACTCAGCAACTGGTCTCGTGGGGACCCTATGTTCTTGAGGTGAGAGTGTGGCAATGAAAAATCATAAGAAAGGTGTGTTCTTCTCATTCACTTCGATACTTATCCTTCTTGTCCTCTTTGCCATATTCTCCAGTACCTTCACTGCACGGACAAGCACTTTCTTGGAGGAATCTGAACATGAGCAAATTTCGATTGCTGATTCAAATACAGCCTTTCTGAAGGAGAATTATCTTGAAGAGATGCTCAGATTCTCTTTCAGAGATGCTGTATCCTCATACATTGAAGAATCTGCGGCCTCTGAAGAGTTTATCGTAGATTGTTTTGAAGACTCTCATTGCTCTGAGGATTCAGATGATATTGATGAGCTTATAGAGATGCTGAAATATCATATGGCCACAGGTCACCTCATGGATGAGAGGGATGGATCCGGAGACAATATAGTATATAACCTTTCAGAATCCAGAAATTTCATATCTTACCTTGATACAATCAAGGATATTTTCGAAGATGATTTTCTTATCAAGTTAACATTTCTCGATTCACAAGGTGATCCATGGCCAGAGAGACAGGATGGTCGGCTCTCTCCTGATCATGAATTCATCTCATCAGAGATAATAGACAACATCAATGTTGAGCAGACTCTTCCATTCTCTGTCACAATATCATTCAGCATATCATTCAATGTATCTGTGAGGGATGGTTCTGCTTCATGGCATCATGAGGATGTATCTATTGAGGCAGATGTCTCATTGACTGGCCTTCCTGATCCTATGTATACTTTGGGTACTATGAGGGTCTTTGGTCATGATATGCAATTCAATAATAGCATCCGTGAAGATTCCCGATCCTCAAGAAATGACTCGCAAAGTGTTGTCGCCCTTTATGATGAGATGAGATATGTTGCAGCGCCTGGTCTTGCGCCATCGTTCTTTCAGCGGATGGTCAACAGTCCTAATCCGTCTGATTGTTGTGGTATAGAGTCATTGGTCAATATCAACAGGATGTATGGTCTTGACGTGAATCATTCAGTCATGCCTGATGATTGGTTCAGACGTTCAAACGTAGATTACAAATATTTCTATTACAATATGCCTTCGGGTGCTAATGTATATAATTGCCGGGAGGTTGCTGGTCAGGCTGATGAGCAGTTATTGAATTTTCCAGAACTCTCGATAGATGATGCTCCTGCCTTCTTCAATCTTGATATGTTCTATGCAGAAAATTACAACCTTGATCAGCTCCTTGGCAGTCAACTATGTGAATTTAGTGATGAATGCCAGAGCGATGAATCATGTGTTCCAGTTGAGGGAAATAACACCTGATGTTATTTGTGTGTCACTCGCCTGTTACAAACAATCTTTTTAAAACAAAATCACCTCAGTATGGATGTGTAGATGGCTGATAAGGGAAATATACGGACTGGAGTAGATGGATTAATCGAATTGCTTAGTTCTCGTGATAAAGTATCATTGCCTGATATATCTAAAGAGTTAGGTGTTCCCCAATCCACTCTGGAAAGCTGGGTCGATTTTCTTGTGGAAGAGGGTAAGGTGGAAGTTGAATACAAGTTCACAACACCTTTTGTCAGTCTTAAGGAACATCCTGATAATGAGGATGATCATGAGCCAACAGAAGATCTTGACTCGGAGATACAATTTGATATGCAATTGTCTCATCCAGACATAAAAGACGACTCAGGTACCATGACAGTATCCGATTCTATAAGAGAAGTCAATGCGAGGATAGACGAAGGCGATATAGATTCAGCATATCATGCATATATGGCCATGAAAGAATCTGCAGAGCATAACATCTCAGAAGATGAGATGAAAGAGGTAATATCAGCGAACCAAAAGCTAGTGTCTAAGATTGAAGAGATCCAGAGTAAATCACGCGAGATGCTGAATCAGATGGATTCATTGTTGCAGCAACTCTATGATGACATGTCTAAAGGTGATATGGATCATGCAAAAGAACTTTATTCTAAGATATCGGGGTTCAATAGTTCTATTCCTTCTATCCTTTCGCGTGAGAAGACTGCAGCCTACTCCAGATTATCCAATGCATTCAGGGCGATACAAGAGAAAGAGCATGAACTGGCTCAGAATACTATGGCTGAAGCTGAAGACAAAGTGGCATCTATCAGAGCATCAATAGCAGAGATGATCAATGAAGGCAATATGGATGAAGCTGAAAAGTATTATCAGTCACTTTGTTCAATATACGAATATCTGCCGGAAAGTCTTCTTGAAGAAAAACTCAAGATCTATAATAAGATATTGAGGATCCATAGGGAGATTGTCCTGGCCAGGAAATTCAAGGAGATCAAAGAAGAACTACAATCGATGGGGAGCAGTTTCAGGCTCGTAGAATCTGCCGGAAAGCTTGGTGCACATGCTCCACATGATGATATGCCTCCCCCAGATAAGGGATATCCTTCCTTACCAGATGAGATTGAAGAAGAACAGGAAGAGATTTTTCCTGAAGAATCTGAAAAAGATGTTCCAGATGTGCAAAATACAAAAAATTATGGGGTTGATGGTTCCAATAAAATTTCATCTGAGTCTTCATCTGATAATTCAAAGTATCTTTATGAGCCTGGGACCGATAGGGATGACGGTAACTTGCCTGAGAAAAATCCCAAAAGCTCGAGTCACCCCGGAAGATTATCGGAAGAAGCGCCATTACCAACTGTTGTAAGCAATGTCAATCCTGAAGATCAGGATAAATTCTCTGATGCTCCTGTTGTCGGAAAACATAGGAAGGACATTGAACCTATCAATCCAGATCTCATCTTCACAGATGACAGTTTTGGAGTCATAGAGACTATACCAAGAGAGACAGCAAGAGATGATGGCCGAGAAGACCATGATGATGAGAGATACAATCTTTTCGTTGAGGATATGGTAGAGCATGAGGATGAATACGCGGAAGGCATTCGTGTCCCGATCAAGATACTTGCACGCTCTTATCTTAGGGATTACGTGTCTGATGATGAGATGTTACGCAGGGGCATAGATGCTTATAACGAAAAAGATTATTTCATGGCGAAGCACATTTTTGAGTTGATGGTGAAACACGATCCTAAAAATACTCGTGCACGTCAGTTACGCGATTTCATCAGGGGCATCCTCGAGGACCGGAATGATGAGTTCTATCTGGCAAGAAGGATGAATATTGCGTTGAACTGATATCCTGATGCTCTCAGGTGAGGGGAATATGGAAGAGGATTCAGTGTTATCAGAGAATAAGCTTGAGAATAAGAATAGGAATAGAGGGAAGTTTCTTGAGGGTTATGATCTTTCTATCAATAACATAGATGTGAATATATCAATAATACAGAATCCTGATGAGTCTGTACCGGACTATATAATATCCATTGCTAATATCAGCACTACGACAAAGATAATCCTGGAGAAGATAAGAGAAGATTTCGTCTCAAAAGTCAGGACTAAAGAGGTGGATCTGCGAGAGGTCGCGGAGAAAGAAGCTATCAAGAAGAGATTCAAGGAAGAGATGGGGAAGCTTCTTGACATATATTTCCCAAATTCCAGTGCCGAAGACAAGGATATGCTGATGAATTATCTGATGGAACAGAATCTTGGCCTGGGCAATATTGAGATACTTCTTCAAGATGATATGCTTGAAGAGATCGTTGTCAACAGTGCTCAAGAACCCATATGGGTCTATCATAAAAGATATGGTTGGGTCAAGACCAATATAAAGCTTCTCAAGGAGTCCAAGGTAAGACATTATGCTACGATGATTGGGCGTGATGTCAATAAGGAGATCACTCTCTTGAATCCTTTGCTTGATGCACATCTTGAGACGGGGGACAGGGTCAACGCGACATTGAGTCCTATCTCTACTAAAGGGAATACACTCACCATAAGAAAATTCCGTAAAGACCCTTGGACGATAACTGATTTCATGGAGTCAGGTACAATCAATGTGTTTTCTGCAGCTTTACTGTGGCAGATGATCGAGAATGAGTTTTCTATAATAATTGGGGGTGGGACAGGTTCTGGAAAGACAAGTGTGCTAAATGCCCTGGCAAGTTTCTTTCCTCCAAACCAAAGAATCATATCGATAGAGGACACACGTGAACTGACACTACCTCAATCGCTTCATTGGGTTCCTATGGAGACCAGATTACCTAATCCAGAAGGAAAGGGTGGTGTGGACATGCTTGATCTGGTTGTCAATTCTCTCAGGATGAGGCCTGATCGGATTGTTGTTGGAGAGATAAGAAGGCAAGAAGAGGCACAGGTCCTTTTTGAGGCCATGCATACCGGTCATTCCGTATATGGAACATTCCATGCGAACAATGTCCATGAGGCAGTTCAAAGGCTCACTAACGAGCCAATCAATCTCCCTAAGCCACTGCTCTCTTCTCTCGGCGCATTCCTCATACAGAATAGAGACCGGCGTTCTGGTAAAAGGATGACTCTTCAGATAGCAGAGATGGATAGTGAAGGTAATCCAAAAGTCGTCTTACAGTATGATCCTAAAGAAAAGACACAAATACGGGTTGCTGAGCAGACACGGACCTATGAGACGATAGGTCTGTATACAGGCATGACAAAAGAGGAAGTCAATAAAGATATAGAAGAGAAAATGCTGGTACTGAAATGGCTTTCAAAAAAGAAGATAAATAATGTCCATAAGATTGGTGTTGTCATGGCCAGATACTATAGGGGGAACCTGATGAGAAGGAGTACTCCTGACATCTGAAGGTTCTAAAGGATGATATTTATGAGATGGTTGGTAAAATACATAGTCAGGAGGAATCCAGCTTTGCAGAATAAACTCAGGATTGCCCATGCTAGATGGTCGCCTGAGCAGTACGTCTCGAAGTTGCTCTTCAATGCTATCATGTATTCCATGGCATTCACTTTCTTCATATTCCTGATCATTTCGCGTGAAAATGATGTTGATTTGCTTACAGGCACATCCATCTTGTCTGGATCCTTCATCATACTCTTTTTCTTATTCTATAAGTTCCTTTCACTCAATCTGGATGTGAAGATACGGCGCATACAGCATGATATTGATCGTGAGGTCATCTATGCCGGACGCTTCTTGCTGGTGAAGTTGGAATCAGGTACGCCTTTGTTCAATGCTCTTATAGACGGTATGAGAGCGCATGGTGTCGCGAGTAAATATTTTGGTGAGATTGTGGACGATATAGAGCTAGGGACTCCTATTGAGGAAGCGTTAAGCAATGCCATGGTGCTCACGCCTTCCGAAAAATTCAGGCGTATATTATTCAATGTCAATAATTCATTGAGGCTTGGCATAGATGTCACAACTTCATTGCAATCCGTCATTGATGATCTTGTATCTGAGCAGATGAATGAGATACAGGCATATTCAAAGAAGTTGGGATCCATCTCTATGTTCTATCTGCTGCTTGCGATAGTAGTCCCTTCTTTAGGGATGACTGTGATAGTGATAATATTGAGTTTCATGTCTATCAGGCTTGACGTTTTCGGGTATGGTGTGCTTCTGCTCATCGTATTCATGCTACAGATTTTTTTCATATCATTGTTCAGGAACATAAGACCGAGTGTATCATTTTAGGAGAGGATGAGATTGGGTATTTTGGGTAATATAGGAAAGGCGATAGTGCCGAAGAAGTTTCAACCCCACCTGAGGGAATACTTCAAGAAGACAGGATTGAATGATCCACCGTATGATCTTTTTGGTCTCATGTTTTTCTTGACTGTGGCGATAACTGGGACCATCTTCGTATTGATGATATATCCTTGGGTGATAAGCAGATATGTGAACCCTGGAACTCAGATGTTGCTCATCTTTGTATTATTTGCTGGAATAAATCTTTCATTGGCTCTTATTATCGGATTGGTGCTTTATTTCATCTATGATGTCATGATATTTAAGCGGACGCAGAAGATGGAAGAAGTGCTTCCTGATTTCCTTGAGCTTGTCGCGACTAATCTCCGAGGTGGTCTATCCCTTGAGCAATCCTTGTGGACATCAATCACTCCTGAGTTCTCAGTGCTTTCTGATGAGATATCCTTGACAGCAAAGAAAGTCCTGACGGGGACTGATCTCAGTGTAGCTCTCACAGAATTAGGGAAAAAATATGACTCAGCAATGATGAGGAGGACTATGAGTATCATCGTCAGTGAGATAAAATCAGGGGGGGCCATGGCAGATATCCTTGATAGGATGATAATGAATATGAAGAATAGCAAGAAGATACGGATGGAGATGCGCACATCTGTCTTATCTTATATGATCTTCATCGGTGCAGTAGTCATTGTGATCGCTCCTGGGCTCTTTGCTCTATCTTATAACATTATGGATCTCATAGGTAAATTTTCGCAGAGACTGGCTTCAGCTTCAACCACCGATGGCCTTAATGGCATTCCTGTCTCTTTCTCTGCCATTTCACCAGACACTGGTGATTTCATGAACTTCTCGATCATATCTATCATCCTGATCTCTATCTGTTCTTCAATGATTGTAGCGATGCTCGAGAAAGGGAGCATACGTGCAGGCATAAAATATGTGCCTATATTCACTGGTGGAGCGCTAGCCTGTTACTTTTTGTTCTTCTCAGTGTTGACTGCAATCTTCCAGGCTTTGTTCTGATATGTGCTTAACTTACAGAGAAATATTTAAATACCTCTGTGATAAGATAATATTGATGAGAAAAAGTCTGTTAATGTGGATTTTATTCTTGGCTGTTTTCATTATGTCTCCTGCAGATGTTGATGCAGGAATGGATTTAACCTCAAGGATGATTGAGTTGGATTCACTAACTGCATCAGGCCTAGTGATAGAGACAAATATGCCGACATTCTCTTCGCCGTCAGATGGTTCTGGTCTTCCTCAGATGTTTGAACGTGGCTCATATCTTTTCCTGAGTACTCTCTTTGGTAGCCCTTGGGCGATTGTTTTGTTGCTCATAATACTGTTCACGGTGCTTTTCTATTATCTTTTCAATCTTGGTCTGAGTAAAGTACCACATTTCAACGATACTGATAATGTAAAATTGATGACAAATAAGATTGCCAAGATACTTGCTTTGATAGCATCTTCTGGATTGTTCGGTTTCCCTGCGATAACTGATGGCCCCGATGCGGTTGTCACAAATGTCGTAAGTATACTCAACACGACGCGACTTATAGCAGTCTGGGGTACAGCTGTTCTCATGGGTGCCTTGGTATATTTCACGACAAAGAAGAACGATCCTCGTGGTCCTCATGAGCATGATTCAAAAGGTAGGTGGCCCATGGTCTTGACAACAATCTTCTTTACGCTCTTCGTAGGTTATGGCCTTCTTGGATTCTCAGGCACAGCAATGACATTCTTCGTCTTGGCAGCAGTGCCTTTGGTCTATATGATTATCCCTAAAACATTGCCTAGTTTTCCTGCTTCTGGAAGAACAGGTGGTGGTTCAAATGGTGGTTCAGGCAACCATGGTGGTACAAGCAGTCCTAGTAATACAGGCGCTGGAACGGCCACTCCTCCAGGAGGATCCACAGGCAATCCAGGAGACCACAGCAACACTGAAAATCATACTCCTGCTGATGATGCACAAGATGCAGCAGGTGTTGATGAATCAGAATTAAGGAAGAAGGAGAATGAATTCATAAGAGATACTAAGCAGCTCTCGGTATGGGACCAGTTCATCATCAAGTATGGCCAGGCAGAGTATGACCTTTTGGAGAATCATATGTTCCCTGCTATCCACAACATTGAAGAACAGTTAGGTTCACAGAACCCTGATTACTCTTCTGTCAAGGAGTCATGGAATGATATCAAAAAATTTCTGAAAAAATCTAACTGGACGCATCTACTACGTGCCGTAAGAAGATCCTCAAGAAGGATGCACCGTCTTGTATCTGACCTGAAAAAGAAGTTCGAAGCTCTTGAGAATGAGACTGGAGGAGATTATGTGAACCATGATCTTGTCATGAAATCCAAAGAATTCCTTAACAGGATTGATGAGATTGTCTATGGTCTTGAGAGTGAAAGGAAGAATCTCAGAGCAGCAGGGATAAAGACCTCTAACGGCAAGAAGATATATGATCGTCTCCAGAAGCAATTGAATGGGTTCTCTGAAAATAAAGGTCTTACTGATAAGAAACGTAAAGAGATGATTGACGCCCTCTCTGCTTTTCGTAATCTCATGGAAGATGCTAAGGGTGTTTTGCAGAATGTAGCGCAACTTGCGGGTGTGTTGAGAGATTATGATGTGAGATTACAGTACGATATAAAGCAGACATATGATGGGCTGGAAAGAGAATCAAGAAACAGGCAGCAAAATGGTCAGCATGAAGTCAATGATCGACAAAAAAAGAATAATGAGGAAAAAGTTAATCTTTATGACGAGCTGACGAATTTTCTTAATGATGAAGAGACACAAAATGACATGAAGCACGCAGAAGTCAGGCAAGCTCTCAGTGATTATGAAAATTTCATTTTTGACAAGAATTCTTTCAATGATGAATCTCAGGCGAAGAAGAGACTTGAAGATTTCAAGAAACGCTTTGAGTCTCTTAAGAAGAACAAGAATCTCCATCCTGATGTGTGGAGAAAGCTTAATGAAAATCTAAAAGCGATATCTAAACATTTGGGCGATAAGTGAAATCAATAAGGCAGAGATTTTCTCATCAGAGAACAGTTTTTATCTGCAAAAATTATTTAAACCGACATGGCATAAGACAAGACAATGGATAGGTTTAACTCTGGTGTTATTACAGCTATGGTTACTACCCCACAATCTTGTTGCGGTAACTGTCAACCTGTAATGACCAAAAATATTGGTCGTGAAGTGAGAAAGATAGACAGTACCTTGGAGCACTGCTCTGAGGGAAGATTTTCTTTCAGATTCTCTCGTCTCATTTGGATCATCTTCGTATTACTTGTATTATCATATCCTGTCTATGGAGAGACAATAGATTATGACGTCTCGGAAGATGAAACAATCGACTATTGTGATGGCTATGTCATTGAAGACTCTACTATCATAGATTCTGAGGTC
>JBKGYM010000008.1:0-18928 GCA_046546115.1 Candidatus Woesearchaeota archaeon | reverse complement strand
AATGAGGCACGCATGGAACCTTCCACTACGTGGCCAAAGGACAAAAGCGAATTTCAGGAAGAACAAGAAGAAGATCACTGATAAAAGGAAGAGATAAGTCTATCAAGGTTTAGAAAATGGGAGATCCAAAAAGAGTACGGAAAAATTATGCCAATCCTAGGATGCAGTGGAATGAGGCTACTCTTTCGCATGATAAGGAGATAAAGAAAGATTATCGCCCTAAGAATAAAAGAGAGATATGGAAGATGACTGCATTCCTCCAGAATATCAAGGACCAAGCTAAGAGCATCAACTCAATGTTGGGTACTGCAAGGCGTGAACAAGCGATCCTTGAACAAGAGCAGTTGGTGAATAAGGTCAAGCGTTATGGTCTTATAAAAAAAGATGAGATAACACTCAGTGACCTGTTGAGTATAGAGCTAAGGGATGTCATGGAGAGAAGGCTCCAGACACTGGTGATGCGAAAGAATCTGGCAAGAAGCATGAAACAGTCCAGGCAGTTTGTGACGCATGGGCATGTCATGGTCGGTGGTAAAAAAGTCACATCCCCGTCATATGTCGTCCCTCTAAAAGATGAGGATACCATAGATTTTGTTGAGCGTTCACCAATGAAAGCAACAGATCATCCCGAAAGAGGGGATGTGGATCCTCAGATTGTGCTTAAAGATTCCAGGACTGAAGGGAGTAAGGAAGGGTCGCCTGTTGAAGATAAAGGTTCTAAATCAGAAAATAAGGTCGCTGGAGAGGCAGATGCAGAATCCGATGCAGAAAATTCAGATGATTCTGCAGAGAAAACCGAGACCAAGGAAGATTCCAATGCTCAACCAGCCAAATCCCAAGGCACTCAGGAAAAAGATGCTGGTGCTGATAAACCGAAAGAATGATTGATGTGTGAAAATGGCAGAAGATAAAAACGTACAGGAACAGAAGGATTCCAAAGACCAGGCTGCTAATAAAAGTTCAGCTTCGGCTCCACGAAAGGATAGGAGACCGCCCACTAAATGGGGTAATGCTTATATCAGGTCATCCTATAATAACACTCATATACATCTTACGGATGTGACCGGTTCAGAATCCATCTTCAAGGTGAGTGGAGGTATGGTTGTTAAATCAGATAGGATGAAACCATCGCCTACCGCTGCAATGATTGCAGCTAAAGCGGCTGCTGATGCAGCGATGGAGAAAGGGATCACTGGATTGAATATCAAGATTAGAGCTCCAGGCGGGCACCAAGGTCCTAATAATCCAGGACCTGGCGCACAGGCAGCTGTCAGAGCACTATCAAGGAAAGGTATACGCATCGGTCTGATCGAAGACGTGACTCCTGTAGCGCATGATGGTTGCAGAAAGAAAGGTGGAAGAAGAGGAAGGCGTGTTTAGATGAAACTTGAGAAGATATCCAAAAAAAACAATGCTGTAGTATTTTCGATTGAGGGAGTAGCTCCTGCTTTTGTCAATTCATTGAGGCGTGCGATCACAGCTGAAGTGCCAACGATGGCAATAGAGAATGTCGAATTCCGAAAGAATTCATCATCAATGTATGATGAGATGCTTGCGCTGAGGATGGGCCTCTTGGTCTTGTCAACAGATCTGGAATCATATGAGTTCCCAAGCGATAATGTTCCCGCTGATAGCGCAAAAGCGAGCCTCAAGCTTACGCTGGATGTCAAGGGTCCAAAGACAGTATATGCTTCCGATTTCAAGTCGGCTGATCCCAAGGTCAAACCAATCCATGGGAGAACCCCTATTGTCAAGCTTTTAGAAGGCCAAGAGTTAGAGGTCGAAGCAACAGCTGTGCTGGGAAGGGGTTCGGAGCATGCAAAATGGTCTCCGGGTCACGCATACTATAGGAATGCTGCAGACATTGAGATTGATAATAAATCTGAATTGAAGGAAGACTACAAAGACATGTATCCTCCTGAGATATTCAAGGATGGTAAGATTGACAAGCAATCGATCCTGAAGAATGATCTGATAGATGCTGTGAAAGGCGTCAATGATGATATCATAAAAGTGAATTATGACCCTAACAAGTTCATTTTCACAGTTGAATCTTGGGGTCAGTTATCCCCGGAGGAGATGGTGAAGGAAGCAGTGAAGATTTTGACAGAAAAGTTTGACGACTTTTCAGCCAGACTCAAGGAGTTATGAAAGTCTCTCAACTCATAACTCGTATATTCAGTATGAGTGGGAGTGCCGGAGCGGTCAAACGGGCACGGTTGAGGGCCGTGTGGCTTAGTGCCTACGCGAGTTCGAGTCTCGTCTCCCACATCATCTTGATGTGGAGTTCGTGCTGGATTCGCACAAGTGATAAGAATGAAACAAAAAAAGACAAATTACCACCTTATAGGGTTGGTTGAGGAATTGAAGAAGGTTTCAGCAGAGAATGGTGTCTCCATTTGGAAACGCATAGCTCTTGACCTAGAGAAACCTACGAGATCCTCGCGCATAGTCAACCTTTCAAGACTGAACAAGTATACGAAAGATAAAGACGTTGTTGTTGTTCCAGGCAAAGTCCTCGGCACGGGCGAGCTTGAACATAACATAACTGTAGCTGCTTTCTCTTTTTCAGGATCTGCTAAAGAGAAGATAAATAGTAATGGGAAGACAATGACATTGAGAGAGCTTCTGAGCTCAAATCCAAAAGGTCAGAAAATCAAGATAATCGGGTAATTAAGATGAAGATAATAGATGCGGAGAATCAGATCCTTGGACGATTGGCAACGTATGTTGCTAAGATGCTCTTATTAGGTGAATCTGTGGTTATCGTGAACTCTGAAAAAGCTCTTATAACAGGACCTAAATCAAGAATCCTTGCAAAATATAAGCAGGATAAGGAACGTGGTATACCATTGCGTGGTCCTTATTTTCCAAAGAGACCTGAGATGATACTTAAACGGACCATACGAGGAATGTTACCGTATAAGCAAGAAAAAGGTGCATCAGCGTTGAAACGTCTCAAATGCTATGTCTCGCTTCCAGAAGAGTTTGTCGGGAAAGAGTTTTATAAGTTTGAAGATACTGATATATCAAATTCAACAACAGAGAAAACTGTGGATCTATACACAGTCTCAAAATTTTTAGGTGCTAAACTATGAAGAGTGTTCATGTGTCAGGAAAGAGAAAGTCTGCTGTTGCTAGAGCAACTGCACGCACAGGCTCAGGTAAAGTAACAATCAATAAGATTCCTTTAGAGTTGTATACGCCCGATTTGTCAAGGGAGAGAATATATGAGCCTCTTCGGCTTGCAGGTAAGGCATCCTCAAAGGTTGATCTGTCGGTGAATGTGGCAGGTGGCGGAGTCTCTGCACAGAGTGATGCAGCACGTCTTGCTATCGCAAAAGCTCTTGTCGCTTTCACAAAAAATGAGGAATTAGAGCAGAGTTTCCTTGACTATGACAGACAGCTTCTTGTAGCGGATGTGCGTAGGAAGGAAGTTAGAAAGCCAAACAGGCACGGAAAAGCAAGATCAAAGACACAAAAATCTTACAGGTGATTGAAAATAATAATTCCAGTCAGATGTTTCAGTTGTGGAAAACCCATTGGCCACCTCTGGGAAGAATATAAAGAACGTGTCCAAAAAGGCGAAGACCCGAAGAAGATCATGGATGCTTTAGGTCTTGAGAGGTATTGTTGCCGAGCAGCTTTCCTTGGACAGGTTGACTTGATAGACACTTCTGCGAAATTCAAGAAGTTCTGAGTCTATGGTATTTTGTTCTTTTTGTATCTCTATATCTTTTGTTGCTTCTCATAAAACTTTTTAAATACTGCCCTATTTTCTAGCATGATGGTAGATCTTAAGGCAATCCAGGATAAATGGCAGAAAAAGTGGGAAGAGAATGCTGTCTTTGAGACGCGAGATGATGCGAATAAGGAAAAGTTCTATGTTCTAGAGATGTACCCTTATCCCTCAGGTTATCTGCATATGGGTCATGTGAGAAATTATTCTTTAGGCGATTCTTTTGCCAGATTTAAGCGTATGCGAGGTTATAATGTCCTTTATCCTATGGGTTATGATTCTTTTGGTCTCCCTGCAGAGAATGCCGCAAAGAAGAATGGTGTTGACCCTGAACATTGGACCGACAAGAATGTCAAGGGCATCAGGGACCAACAGAAGATGCTTGGTCTTTCGTATGATTGGAGGAGGATGGTCTACTCACATGATCCAGAGTATTACAGATGGAATCAATGGGTCTTCCTGAAACTTTATGAGAAAGGGCTTGTTGCCAAGAAGAAAGCACTTGTTAATTGGTGTCCAAAATGTAACACAGTCCTTGCAAATGAGCAGGTCCATAATGGAAGATGTTGGCGTCATGAGGACACAGATGTAGAGCCAAGAGAGCTAGAACAGTGGTATTATAAGACCACAGCATATGCTGATGAACTCTTTGATGACATAGATGATAAGCTTCAGGAATGGCCTGAAAGCGTAAAGATAATGCAGAAGAACTGGATCGGCAAAAGCCATGGCACGACAATAAATTTTGATGTGGTTGATGCTGATGGCAATAAATTTGATACTATAAGCACGTTCACCACAAGACCTGACACGGTATATGGTATCACTTATCTGGTACTTTCTGCAGAGCATCCTAAAGTACTGGAATGGACAAAGGGTACTGAGTATGAGACCAGAGTAAAGGATTTTATCAGGGATTGCCAGAAGAAGAGTACTGTAGAGAGGACTGCAGAGGGGAAAGAGAAGAATGGTATGTTTCTCGGCAGATATTTCATAAATCCTGTCAATGGCGAAAAATTGCCACTATGGGTCGCAGATTATGCTCTTATGGACTATGGCACAGGTGCAGTGATGGCTGTACCTGCTCATGATCAGAGAGATTTTGATTTCGCTAAGAAATATGGCCTTCCCATAAGGATTGTCATAAGCCCTAAAAGTCATGATTTGGATCCCGAGAAGATGTCCCGTGCCTTTACTGATGAAGGCACATTGGTCAACTCTGGTGACTTTGATGGGATAGATAGTATGGATGCTATCGATGAGATCTCTGACTTCCTTGAGAAGAATGGTTGGGGTGAGAAGACAACCAGTTTCAAACTCAAGGATTGGCTGATTTCGAGGCAGCGGTATTGGGGTACACCGATACCCATTGTCTATTGTGAAAAGTGTGGTATGGTGCCTGTACCAGAGAAGGATCTTCCTATCAAGTTGCCAAAGGATGTTGACTTTTCAGCTGAAGGGAATCCATTAGAGACATCAGGGTCCTTCATGAATTGTCAATGTCCTGAATGCGGTGGCAAGGCGAGAAGAGATACTGATACTATGGATACTTTTGTTGACAGCTCATGGTATTTTCTCAGGTTCACAGATTCCAAAAGAGAGGCTGGCATCTTTGACAAAGAAAAAGCTGATTACTGGATGCCCGTCGACCAATATATTGGAGGTATAGAGCATGCCTGTATGCATTTGATCTATGCTAGATTCTACACTAAAGCTTTGAGGGATATGGGTTATGTGGATATAGACGAGCCTTTCAAGAAGTTATTGACACAAGGCATGGTGATCAAAGATGGTGCTAAGATGTCAAAAAGTGTAGGTAATGTTGTCGATCCATTAGACATAATAGAGAATTATGGCAGTGATACTGCAAGGACATTCATACTCTTTGCTTCTCTCCCGGAGAAGGAGCTTGACTGGAATGATGATGGTGTTGAAGCCACGTACAGATTCCTGAAAAGAGTTTTCAGCCTTCTGGAGGCAACAGGAGAAGAGATAAAGGAGATGAGGAATGAGGAGAGATTCATAGAGAGTAAGGCCAACCGGACAATCAAGAAGGTGACAGAGCATTTGGAGAGATTGGAACATAGTCTTGCTATAGGTGCTCTCATGGATTTTGTGAACGATCTGAACAGATACGGGAAAGGCCAGTTCAATAAAAAGATATATTATGATTCTTTGGAAAAGTTGATTCTTCTTATGGCTCCATTCGCGCCTCACCTCTCGGAAGAGATGTGGGAGAGAATGGGAAAAGAGACTATGGTATCACTCGAGAGATGGCCAGAATGTGATGAGAGCAAGCTAGATGAACGAGCTGAAGCTTCACAGGACCTTGTAGAATCTATACGGAAGGATATCATGTCAGTGAAAACACTAGCGAAGATTGAGAATCCGAAGAAGATAAGTATCATAATAAGTCAGCAGTGGAAGTATGAATTTGTTAAAGCAATGAAAGAGATTCTGGAGAAGACACATGATCCAGGTGAAATGATCAAAGAGCTTATGGCCACGGATTTGAAGAAATATGGGAAAGAGATCTCAAAGCTGGTCCCTAAGATAGTCAAGGATCATAGTAAGCTTCCCGAGATCATGTTAGAGAGAGAGATGGAATTATCAGTCATGCAAGAAAAGAAAGAGATGATCGAGAAAGAATTCGGGTGCAGGGTAGAGATATTAGATTCATCTGAGCATCCTAAAGCAGGCAATGCGTTTCCAGGGAAACCTGCAATAGTACTAGAATGATGACAAGAATTAAATAAGATGATTGTGTGGTGTGTGGTTCATGAGTGAAAAGACAAGAGACCAAAAAAGACAGGAATTGATAGCATTCATGCAAGAGAAAGGCTTTGTATGGGGGCCTAGTCCTGAGATATATGGTGGGATGGCAGGTTTCTATACTTATGCGCCGCTAGGCAAGCAGCTCAAGAATAAGGTAGAGAAGGTTATCAAGAAGGTATTCTCTTTCAACGGTTTCTGGGAAGTAGAATGTCCTACTGTCATGCAGAGGGAAGTCTGGGAAGCTTCAGGACATCTTGGAGGATTTTCTGATCCTGTCATACTCACTAAATCGGGCTCTTCATATCGTATAGATAATCTTTTGGAGGAGAATTTTCCGGAGGAACAGATTCCTAAGGATGATGAGGGAATGCTTGCCATGATAAAGGAGAAGGGCATGAAAGCTCCAAACGGCGAAGATTTCATAATGGAGGTCAAGCGGCATAATCTCATGATGCAGACCACCATAGGTATGGATACTGAGGCGTATAATCGTCCAGAGACTGCTACCACAACATATCTCCCATTCATCAGATATGTGGATTTCTTCAGGAAGAAACTGCCTTTCGGTGTTTTCCAGATAGGAAAAGCCTACAGGAACGAGATAAGTCCAAGACAGTATATGCTACGTATGCGTGAATTCACACAGGCTGAAGCACAGATGTTCATATTCAAGGATGACAAGAACAGATTTGAGGGTTTTGACAGTGTTACAGAGAAAGAGATGCCTTTCATGACTGCGGAAAGCCAAGAGAAGAATGGTGCTGTGGTGAAGACGCTCAAGCTCAAGGACGCTTATGAGAACGGGTATGTGAAGAATAAGGCTTATGCATTCTGTCTTCATATGGCTTATGATCTTTTCATCTCTATGGGTATCCCTGCTGAGAGGATAAGGCTGAGACAGCATATGTCGGATGAGAAGGCGTTCTATGCGGATGATGCTTGGGATATAGAGATAGATATGAACACGTTTGGTTGGACAGAAGTGTGCGGTGTTCATGACAGGACTGATTATGATCTCACAAAACACTCTGAACATTCCGGGAAAGAGCTTTCTGCCCTCACAGATGAGGGGAATAAAGAGAAGCCGCATGTCCTAGAGATCGCATTTGGTGTAGATCGACCAGTTTTTGCTCTTCTTGATATCTTCTATGAGAAGCGTGAGAAAGAGGAAGGTAAGAGTACTTTCAGCATCCCATATAAGATGGCACCGATAGACTTAGGTGTCTTTCCACTTGTCAAGAAGGGTGGCCTGAAAGAGAAAGCCCGAGAAGTTTATGATGAGCTCTCTGATGATTTTCTTTGTGTATTTGACGCTGCAGGCTCTATAGGAAGGCGTTATCAGAGGATTGCAGAGCAAGGTGTTCCGTATGCGATCACCATAGATTTTGAGTCATTAGAGAATGAGGATTGTACAATCAGAGACAGGGACACGGAAGAGCAGAAGAGAGTCAAGCTTTCTGATCTCAAGCCGCAGCTAAAGGCTCTGCTTTCAGGGAAGAAAAAATTCAACGAGCTTTGAGAATTATGTCACAAGGATAGATCTCACCAAAATGTTTTTAAATCCAACATATTTTCTATGCATCCTTACGGGACGGTAGCTCAGACTGGGAGAGCGCTACGCTGAAGACGTAGATGTCATGGGTTCAAATCCCATCCGTCCCATGTTTTCTCGTATCTAGCCAAGTTCTGAATATTCTGATGTGACCTTAAACGTAACATCTATAGTAATAATATTTATTAATTGTCTTAAGAGGTATATACTATGAATGATATCTATGATGATCTTGAAGAATTGAAACAAGATGATGTCGAGGAGCCAGAAGCTGAAACTCCTAACAGAAGATTTTCAGTGATCCTTATTTCGCTGTTCTTGGTTATACTCATGGCTTCTTATATCATCATCGGCTTTCCTATGAGATCTGTGATCTTTGGACAGATGAGATCGGATACTCCTTCGGGAAACATTCTGAGAACACGTGGCCTTGATCTTGTCTTTGAGGGCGAGACACTGGAGAAAGCGACAGAGGCCTGGCATGAGAACCGAGATGTGGAAACCACACTATGTATGCATGGAGAACGTAATGGAGACACTTATATCCTTAATGATGCTTATGAGCCGGAGATCTATGAGCAATCTTTCACTCATGTGAGACATGAAGCGTGTGATGATGATACCATACTACTGTTTCACACGCACCCATATAAGCGTTGTATAGGTTCGGAGGCTGATGAGATGACTCTGCGAGATGCTCAGAGACTTGATCCCGATATTGCTATGATCATTATGTGCGAACAAGACAGGTTCAGCGTATATACCTGAAAATAACAACTTTAAGAAAAATTTAAATTCATATTAAGATGACTTTTACCATGTTCAAGAAGATTGCAGTCGCTGGCTTTGGAGCTTTTGGTTTTGCGATGACGGAACATCTCTCAAAACAGTTTGAGACCAAGTCGTCTCATGATTCTCAAATCTGTGTATACGATGATGATGCTGCATTGATGTCGCACCTCCATAAGAAGAGGACACACAAGTATCTATTCAAGGATATCAGGTTGAGAGAGAATGTAAATGTGGCATCTTCCATGAGTGATCTCCTTGAAGGAGCAGATATTCTGTTAGTCTGTATACCTGTGCGCAAGATAAGGAATTACCTTGAATCAGCGATCGGATATATGCCTGATGATATCATTATATTAAATTGTTCAAAAGGCATAGAGTATGAGACAGGAAAACTTGTCTCTGATATATTTCTTGAGATGATGGCATCTAAGAGATACAGATATGCTTTTTTATCAGGAGGCATGATAGCTTCAGAATTCATAAGGGATGAAGGTATATTCAGTGCAGATATAGTTTCTCGTCATGCAAGATTACGTGGGGAGCTAAAGAGATTGTTTGAGAATGATAAACTTTTCATAACTGCAAAGTCAGGTCTCAGATCCAGTGAGATCTTATCTGCATTGAAGAATGTTGTCTCTATTGGTGTGGGCATTCTCGAAGGTCTTGATTATCCTTATTCTACAAGAGCATTGTTCATCTCTTCATCAATGTATGAGATACGTTCCTTCTCTGTGATGCTGTCCGGCGAAAAGAAGAAGGACCCCGGCCTCTCATTTTTTGGTGATTTCATCACCAGCACCACAGGCGATACTAGGAACAAATATCTTGGAAAACTAATCGGGAAAGGCAGTGAGCCTCAAGATGCAATAAGACAGTTGCATAAGAAGAATATGACAGCTGAAGGCTTCTGGACAATAAACGCGATCTCTGATGTTTTGGCTGAAGATAAATCCAGATTTCCTATACTCAGTCTCCTTCATGACATCCTTTATAGATCCAGGGATGCAAGAGATATTAGCAGTTTCATGGTAAAAGAGAGGTAGTGAACTTATGACAGACAGTTATAATTTTTTGATTGCAGAATTGAGTGACAAGAAGAACCAAAAAAGACTTCATAGAGCTCTGGATCGTATCATCAAGCAGTCAGGTGTATTGAAAAAAGGGGCAGATGTAGCATTCTTACCATTTTCAGAAGGCACAGAGAAATGTACTCTTTTCTTCAAGATTACTGAGAAGGACAATGTCTATGGTGAGGACATCACTATACTGATAAGGCCCGATAACGATGCAGAACATCGGGTTCTCCGTGTTGTCATCCAGGAAGGCAAGAAGATTTTCCAGAAAGAGGAAGATAAGGATAGGCCAAGATCATCCTCGAATAAGATTTTTATGAAAGAGATCGCAGCTATTGAAGCTGATGTGAAGCATTTTCTCAAGGATTATCTTCGAAGAAAGGAAAATACCTGACAGATCTCTGTTTTAATCCTATCTTAATCCATTATCATCTTTGCTAGCAGCGTAAATCCCATCACAGCCATGAAAGATACAAATGTGTACATCATGGTCGCTTTTGTCAGATTGATGCCCATCTGATATTCTTCTGTGAGCTTATCTGAGCCATTCTCTATACCATTGACAATCTTGGTCAACAGATAGACGATCTGTACAACATATATGCCTACAACAATTTGGAAATAATATGTTGGTATGCCTTCTCCGAACATTGCAGCTGCACCTGTGTTTGCAGCACCGTCTGCCATCTCATCCGCTTGAGCGGATATGGTCCCCAAAATATCTATGATGAGTGCAGTGATACCCACTACAATAGAAGAGATGAGGGGGGTGAGCATCTTGATCTGGGATTTCATTGAAGCCATTGTTTCACTCATGAGGTCCCTCAGTCTTTCGTCAACTTTGTGTATCTCCTTGATATAGCTTGAGACGTTCACCATTGCCTGTGCAGCAATCTTCGGTCCTTTTTGAGCAGATTCTACAAGAACTTTCATCGTGCTGGCTATCAACGATGAAGGATAAGCCTTGATCGCACCATTTTTCTCATTGAATATGGCATCATTGACATTCATACCTAATCTCTTGATATTATCTGAGGCATGCTGGAAAAACTCTCCTGATGCGCTTCCTTCGAGTGATTCTGCAACCTTCCCTAGAGCTATCTCAGTGGGCAAGCCGTCCTCCAGTCGGTTCCCTAATTGGAACAGGGAGCCGGCAAACTCCTCTTCTAGTTTCTTTGTTTTCTCTTTTATCTTTATTGTATCCGAGGATTTGAGCTTATAGTATGTCGCTAATCCCATTCCCGCTGCAAGCGTGAATCCGAAACTTGCTAATGTTGCCATGAAACCGAAAGGGCCTGTCCTATCTGTTCCTGTTCCTCTGTAGTCTATAGGTTTGAGACCTTCGATGATATTGCCCATACCACCTCTCTCTGCGCCGGGCAGGAGCGCATCCTGGAAGGCTTGATCAAAACCCTGAGCACCTCCAGAATACAGATTATTTATCAGTATGGGACTGAATGCGATGATCAGGAAAAATATTGCCACCGTCACACCGAAAGTAGTAGGACTGAGCACAATCTTAGTGAACCCCAAGTCTATTGTCTTTGTGTTGTCTTTACCTAAACCTTCACCTTCACTGGTATCACCATAACCGTTGGGCCTGGTTGTAAGTATCTTGTTACCAAGATTGAAGACAGCAAGGAATAGTATTATGTTGTATAATCCGAATAGAAAATACCATTGTACATCCATCATGCTTACAACAAGCGGGAGAATGACCATACCTAAGACAGGCAGTATGACTCCAAGCATATTGAGGTTGCTGAGAGGGCCCTGTAGTCCATGGGCGTAATGCAGCATCTTCTCATAAGTCTGTTCAAGTATATTAGAGAGTGATTTGTCTAAAGTCCCTAATCTTCTCTCCTCACTTCCTTGTAGGAGTGATGATTCTATTAGATTCATTGATTCCACAAATTCGGGAGCATACTGTTTCCAACCAGCAAGATAGTCATCAAGAGACTCTGTCATTGATTCAAATCTTTCCGTCTCCACATCCCATATTATCCTTTTCAGATCCATGGATAGAGGGAAGGCGACATGCTCTGAAGCAAACCTTATCCCGTTCTCTAAGTTCGATGTGTGCCTCATGAATGTCACGATATAGAAAACGCAGATTATCATGCTGTTACTGGCTTTCATCCTCCATTGGTTTGCCATGTTTATCGGGGCGTTCCGTAGCTGGAAGAATGCCATCATGGCGATAATCAACCCCATCATCATGCTGAACATCAAGAAATTTGCAGCTTCTTCCCCAGTGTTTGTCGGACTCACGGACATCAATGCAAAAATAAGGACACCTAATCCTAATGCTCCAAAGAACACACCGATAGCACCAATATATACTGCAGATGTTGCGCTTTCTGGTGTAACATTCAGATGACAGGTCTTGATGCTCTCTTCAAGTTTCGGCGCGATCTCCTTATCTGGAGATGGTTTCATGAAACCTTCAGAGAATTTGCAGAATTTCTCATATAAGCTGTATTTTTTAGGCAGATTCTCCTGTTTGAATTGGTCATACTCTTCACTTGACAGGTCGGATCCAAAATCAGTATCGTCACCTACCGCATTACCCAGATTATCACTGACGCTTCCAAGTTCTTTCTTAAGCCTCTGCTCAACTTCCTTTGCAAGCTCTCTCTCTTTTTTGTCCTTGGGCATAGCACACACTCTGTGTATCAGAATCTTATTTTTTTGGTTTATTAACTTTTGGGTGACTCTATATATTAAAAGAGAACTCTTTATCCATCTGTTTCAGAATTTCCACATATCTTCTTTCATGCTCTTCAGGGTTTGGGTGAAGCCCGTCGGAAAGGTTTGCACGTCTGTAATTCTCTTGATATGTTCGGATGTATCTTACATCATAATGTGCACACATATCTTCAAGGATGTTGCTATACTCAACAATCGATTTGTTTGTATAATGTTTGCCTTTGAAAGGTCTTGTCCTTTTTTCATCAATTGATCCAGGTCCGATTACCATGATGTCTTTTGTGAATTTTCTGGCTTTGGTGATTATGTTCTTCGCATTCTTTTTGAATCTGCGTTTAGGAACATCATTATTCCCATCATCGTCCATCCTGGAATCATTCATACCAATGGCAATCAGGCAAAGATCACCTTCTGTTATACTTCTAGACTTAATCTCTCCCTTTATCCTTTTTTTTAGGCCATCTGTCGTCTCTCCAGGAATCCCTAGTATGAACACTGTGTGACTCTCATCCCTGGATTCTATGTGTCTTCTGAGCCTGCCTGCCCAGCCGCCGTTCTCAGGATCACCTTTTCCTATGGTTGTGCTGCCTCCAAATATGATGAATTTCATAACCATCACTCTATCTTGAAATCTCATTCCAGAGAAACCTGGTCTGTACCATAAATCTGGTCCTCTATCCTATCGGGATTCATCTCGAGTTCCTTCTCTCTTTGAGCAGTCTCTTCTTCAGTCTCTTGTTTCTCTTGTTTGAGCCTTTCACGTTTTCTTATCTCTTTGTCAAACCAGTCTTTCCATCTTGCATATATCTCGGAATGATCTATTTTTCCTGTATTCTTCTTGACTTCTTCTGTGACTTTGTGGAATATATCATTGCATTTTATGCCAAAATCAGCTTCAAGTATATTATCATCCCCGATCTCTTCCGCTTTTTTAGCCTGGTCTTCTTTCACCTTGGCTCTTGTTTCAATGTTCTCCCATAATGCATCCCAGTTCCCTGCAAAATCTTTGATGTTGGCAGCGATCATCTTGAGTATCTCCGAATTTCCGTTTATCAATTCATCTGTCGGCTCAAGCGTATCCGTGTCTGCATTATATTTCATGAGATCTACAAAGCCACCTTCTGTATTAGGATCTTCTTCCCAATCTTTTCTCACTTCAGTTATCTGGGTCACTCTTCTTATCCTATGTAATCCATCAGCAGACTTGATAGGATTCACTATTATGCAGATGTCAGTAGCTTTGAAAGATGTTTTAGGCACACCTATGTCATTGACAACCCTGTCATATATACCGTATGGCGAATCACCATGGATGGTCCCTGAGACGACGTTCGCGGCAGCACCGACTCTCATTGCCTCATAAAGCGCTTTTGCTTCAGTGCTTCTCACTTCTCCCACAATCAATGATGAATCTCCGAGCCTTAGGGTGCTTCTGATACCATCATCAGCAGGCATCTCATTTGATCCTTTCGCGAGAGCACTTGCGACTTTCATGGGTTGTATGTTGAAACCTAGTTTTCTCATCGCTGGTGTAGGGAGCTCAAGTGTGTCCTCGATAGTTATGATCCTGTACCTTCTCATTATCTCTATCATGACACTGCTCAGAAGACTGCTCTTTCCGGAGCCTCTTGTCCCACATATCAGTATGCTTCTTGTGCCATCAATGAGGAAACTAATGAGGCCAGCAGCCAGCGGTGATATAGTCTTGTTCTTTATGAATAATGTAAGTGTCCATGGCTTGTCTCTGTGTTTTCTGAATGAGAACGCCAATCCAGTGGGATCAAGCGGTTCGGTTATCGCAGATACTCTTACAGAGGCACCCGGCAGCTCAAGTTCTGTGTCCAGGATCTGATTGGCTTCATCCAATGGTCTACCTGACATGAGTCTTAATTTTGATGCCCATGATTCTGATTCACTTTTAGCAGGAAGTATATTGGTAACACAATCTCCATGGGTTCCATGCACGATGTATATGGGCACATGTCCGAGCGGGCTGTTCACAGATATGTCTTGCATCTCTTCGTCCTGGAGAAGCACTTCAACAAGCCCGAAACCTACTGTGTACCTGACAAGGATTTCTGCCAATTCTTTTATCTTATCATCTTCAAGATTTAACTCTCTCTGTGCTCCAAGTTCCGTAATCAGATCAATCCCAACATTGAGGAAAACTTCTCTCATCCTCTCTGGATTGACAAAGTCGTTCTTCTCTGGCTGATGTTCTGATAAAATGTTTCTTGCCGAGTCAAGTATCTCGTATTCCTCCTCTTCCAGCTTGAACTCTGGAGGGGTTATGTGATAAAGATTCTGTACATTTCCCGGCAGGTCAAAAATCGTGACTTCTGTGCCCCCTATCATGTAACTATCAATCTCTATGCCATCTCTCGGATAAGCTGACATGAGTCTTGTATGCATGAAATCTGGTTTTATCGTCGGATTGAATATCTGTCTATATACTTCTCTGTCTCCTATCTTGAATCCTTGGAGGTATGGTTTTGCTATTATTATCAGTCTTGTTCTCTCTAACGCACTGATCGCTTCATTCAGTGTCTCTATATATTTCCTGATCCTATCTTTCTGGTTCTTCCCAGAAGTATTATCAAGGTTTATCTTCTCACGTCTTCTTATCCTCACAAGCTCCACGAAGGCACCGACAGGATCTTTCTTCAGCTTGTCGAATATTATCTTCTGTATCTCATAGTAAGCTCTGCTGCCATAACTGTCACTTCCCAGATTGACTAATGAGAAGAGCTTCTTCTCTTTGATGAATCTAGTATACTGGCTGGCAATCTCATGCAGCATCCTGGTCTGTGTATAATCGTATTCATAATCTCTTTTCTGAAAGAATATTATCTTCGTCGCTCCTTTCACCTGTGTCAGGATGTCAACGACCCTTGACATGCAGTTCTCATTATCTTCGATTGATGGTACAGAAAAAGCGTCTTCATAATTTATCTTGATGATTGTATCTTCGTCTTCCCTTATCACTTCATATTTTCCCATGCCGTGGTAGTCTTCTTTCTTCTTTTGATTATTTGATGTGCCTGTAGCGTTTTTCTGATTCTGTCCGCTACTGCTTGTGTTTCCGTTTTCTGCCAAGACAATCCCTCTTTCCTGATATCTTATTGGATGTTGAAAAGTTTTGTTGTATTTAAAATATACTAACGATGTTCGCAGATAGTATTCATGAAGTGACAAAAATGAGAAATTATTTAAATGCTATTGACATAAGGCAACAGCATAAAGAGGTAGATATTCATGCCAGCAAAAAGATCGAATCCTGAGACCAAGAAGAAACAGTCGACTCCAAAGAGAAAGATATCTGCTAAAAAGACATCTTCCACATCTTCTTCTAAGAGAAAAGTTGCATCTTCAGGCGCTAAGAAGACTGCTACAAAGAAGATCCAGAATAGGCGGAAGAGTGGATTGCCGGGAACAGGCTTATCCACAGTACCTGTGCCACGGAAGAAAAAAGGACACGAGACTCCTGTCGATTTTTTCATGAGGAATGTGGAGAAATTCGAGCATTCCATAGATTTCAACATAACACGTGGAATCCTGGCTGGTTTTCTTTTCATGCTCATCGCAGAATCAATATCACTGTTTGGTTTGTGGATGAATAAGTTCTATTATACGCATCTAGCATATGCAGAACTTTGGAGTGAATTCATAACACCAGTAGCAGGTCAGTTCCCTTGGAGTTTTTTCCTGTACTCTGCATTAGTCTCATTCTTTGTAGGATTCATCTACTCATTCTTCTATCACATGGTACGAGTGTCAATTCATGGCCACGCGCCGCATAAAGATTGGGTCAAAGGTCTTCTTTATGGTGTCTTCTTGACATTTGTGGTGGGTATACCTTCATTGCTCCAGAATTTCCTTGTCCTCGCAGTGCCTGATCTCCTTGCAGTATCGTGGTTTGCAGAATCTGTGATGACGTTCTTGGCGGGTGGTGTTGTTATCGCATGCATCATGAAGTGACGCTCTTTGTGATTTTTTCTAAATTTTTTATTTATGGATCAAGGATAATATCTTTGCATGGTCCTAGGAAATGCGATTGCGTCCTTGATATTATCAAGGCCGCATATCCACTTGACAAGCCTCTCTACTCCTAATCCAAAGCCCCCGTGGGGAACGGAGCCATAACGCCTGGTGTCCAGATAGAAATCATATTTGCTTATATCCTCTCCTTCTTCTTGCAATCGTCGTTTTATCTTGTCAATATCATGTTCCCTCTGTGATCCCCCGATGATCTCTCCATTGCCTTCAGGAGCAAGAAAATCACATCCTTCGACAAGGTCTGGATTGTCATTCACTTCACGCATGTAAAACGCTTTGACTTTCTTTGGATAGTTACTGACGATTATCGGAACATCATATAGTTCTGTCAATCTTTCTTCTTCAGTAGTCCTAAGGTCTTTGCCCCATGGGATCTCCATCTTACACTTCTCCTTTAATATCTGCAGCGCATCATCATATGTCATCCTGATGAAATCTTTCTTGACCACAGTCTCAAGTCTTGTGATGTCTCTCTTGAGATCATCAAGTTCTTTTCTGTTATCCTCAAGGACCTTTTGGACGACCTTCTTCATGAGTCTCTCTCCATGATCCTTCACATCATTGAATTCACACCATGTCATCTCCATCTCTGCATGCCAATACTCAGTCAAGTGTCTGCTCGTCTTCGACTTCTCTGCTCTGAATGATGGTGCAATACAGTATATCTTCTCAAGTGCGAAAATCATGGCTTCTGCATGTAGTTGCCATGTCTGGGCAAGATAGAGCTCTTTTCCGAAATAATCAACAGAGAACAGAGTGCTACCTCCTTCCGCCTGTGAACTCATGAAGATGGGTGATTGGTGTTCATAGAATCCCTGCTCCCTGAAATATTCATGGATTGCACCAAATATTGTGCTTCTTATCTTCATGATAGACGTCATCTTTGTGCTTCTCAGCCAGAGATGCCTGACATCCAATAAGAACTCTTCAGAAAAATCCTTGCTTATCGGAAAGTTATCAGAGTGTCCTATTATCTTGAAGTTGTCCACATCAATCTCGTATCCAGTAGGGGCTCGCTCATCTTTTTTTATGGTGCCTGTCACAATCAGCGAAGCTTCCATCTGCAATTTGTCAGCTGTAGCAAACTTATCTTCTCCTATCTTTGTTTTGTCTATGACACACTGTATCTTTTCACTGGAATCCCGTAAGATTATGAACCTGAGCTTGTTGCTTCCTCTTTCTCTATGTACCCAACCTCTTATTGTAACATTCCCTTCTCCTTTTCTCATCGCTTCTGATATTGGAACACTTTCTTTTATTGAAAGCATTTCTTCATCTCTCATAATTCTCAAAGAATATAACTTCCTATAAAAACTTTATTGGGTCATATCTCTTTATAGACAATCTTACCGTCCAAGATATCTATAACTCCTGTATTCGGAAACCTGTTATTGCTGAAATTTGTTATAGAAGATATGTTGATTGAGATGGTGTCCTTGAAGCGATAATGTTCACCACATTTTTCGTGGATGTGACCATGCAGATTGATCATGTCTCCTTTGAAAGAAGAAACTATATCGCTTATCACTTCGTCTCCAACATTCCCGAAGAAAGGCAGGAAGTCCAGCATCCCTGTTGACATGGGAGGTCCGTGGCTGACGAAAAGAATTGGTCTGCCCTTTTTTTTCAACTGTTTGAGTTTCTTATGTAACCATTCATAATCGCTCTCGTCTATGGTGAAACCTCTGGGTTCAGTCATCAAAGGATTGTGGTATCCGCCAAGGAATATCATGGATATGTATTTTGTGATATGTGTTTTTTTGTGCATATCTTTTACTTTGGGAAATCTGGCTTTCAGTTTTTTCAGGCAATCAATATACACATCTTCTCTTTCGTGATTGCCTGGCATTACGAAGACAGGAACATCTATCTTTGCATATGGTTCGATTGCTCTTCTCATCTGTCTCGATTTATTGGTCTCATCTGGGAACATAGGGGCTGATCTTATGTGATGATTCTCATAGCAATCTCCAGCGATAATTATGATGTCTGGATCCTCCCTTTTCAATTTCTGCGCCGATCTTCTTGCATTATCTATCGCTCCTTCAATATCGCTGACAATACCAATCTTCATACTCTCAGAATCTTTGGGTCCTGTTGTGTATCTGAGCCTATACTCTATCTCTTGTTTTCTTTTTTTCTTATTATTCAGAGAAAATAGCTTGGACTTCAACAATCTCAGAAGTTCAGAAAAAGTATCTTCTTCTCTCATATGCGAACTTAGACCTGTAT